>NZ_JBSWXD010000168.1:0-13504 GCF_056160425.1 Micromonospora sp. ABR4_055 | reverse complement strand
GGTGCGCCCGCCGCGCCCGAGCTCGGCAACTGGTGGGCCGCCCGGGTCGCGGAGCTGACCGACCGGGAGTCCGCCGGGGTCTGGCCAGGGCCGGACGCCGCCACCGACACGACCCGGCCGGCCGCCGCCACCGACACCCCCGAACTGCTGCGCAGGGTCGCGACGGCGGTCCGTCGGGAGGACCGGGCCGGACTGCACCGCGACCTCGCCGCAGTGGCCGCGCCGACCGGGCTGAATCTCGCCGCGATCACCCCACCGCTGCTGCACCGCCTCGCCGGAGACCTGCTGGACCACGAGCCGCAGGCCGAGGACCTGCGTCAGCTCGCCTCCGCCACCACCCGACGGGTACGCGAGCTGCTCCCCGGCATGCCGGATCCGGTGCTGCAGACCCTGCTCGCCCGGATCTGCCGGGTGCCGGCCGACGAGCGGCGCGACGACGGTCGCCGGGCCGACGGTGACCAGGCCGGGCAGCCCCCGGATCCGCCGCATCCGGCCGACTCGGCCGTCGCCGGCGCGGTACTCACCGGCGTACTGCTGCGGCTGCTCGACCGCGAGCCGCAGACGCTGCGCCCGGAGCAGCCCCGACCGCTGCGGGGGCGCGATGCCTGACGCGCGGGCCGATCTGGTAGCCGCGGTCCGCCGGGCGCTCGGGCATGCCCGGGCGGCGGCCCGCAACCGACTTGACGACGTCGAACAGGACATCGCCGCGGCGCAACAACAGCTCAACCGGGTACGACTGGCAGCCGAGCAGGTGCCGCACCGAGCCGCAGTGCACCGCGACCGCCGGCTCGCCGACCTCGCCGAGCAGTACCGCGACCAGATAACGGTCGTCACCCGGGGAGCCGTCGCGGCAGTGGACCGGGCGGCACCGGGAGCCGCCGCCGCCGACTGGGCCCGGTGGCATCCCGCCCCGGCGGCACGCACGGAATCACCGGGATCGTGCCGGATCGGCCTGACCGGGCTGGCCGGGCTGGCCGGGGGTGCCGCCGTACCCGCGCTCGTCGCGGTCCTGGACCACGGCCACGTGGCGCTGGACGGCGCCGACCGAGCGGGGTGTGACGCCGTGCTGTCCGCGCTACTGCTGCGGATCCTCGGCCGTACCGCGCCCGGCGCCGTCCGACTGACCGGCTACGACCCGGAACAGCTCGGTGGCGGCCTCGCCGGTTTCGCCCCGCTGGCCGGACCCGGCCTGCTCACCTTCGCCGGCCCCGGTGGGCTGAGCCGGCACCTGGACGACCTGGTCGACCACATCCGCCGGATCAACGAGACGGTGCTGGCCGGAGAGTTCCGGACGCTGAGCGAACTGGCGACAGCCACCGGCCGACGGCCCGAGCCGTGGCGGATCGCCGTCCTGCTGGGCGGGCCCGGGGAGGAGCTGTCCCGGCACGAACGGGCTCAGCTGGACCGGATCACCCGCGCCGGTGCCGCCTGCGGCGTCCATCTGATCGTCCGCGGTGTCGGGCTCAGCGCCGCGCCCACCGTGACCACCGTGTCGGTCTCCGGCGGCACGGCCCGGGTCAGCGGCTATCCGCAGTTGCCGGTACGGATCGACCCGCCACCGCCGGCTGAGTTGGTCACCCGTACCTGCCGGGAGATCGCCGCCGCGGTCGCCGCCGGCCCGGTCCCGGCGGTGTTCAGCGATCTGCTGCCCGAACAGGAATGGACCGAGGACGCCACCGCCGGGCTGACCGCGCCGGTCGGCGACAGCCCACAGGGTCGGCCGGTGACGGTGACGCTGAGCGACTATCCGCCGCACGCGCTGATCGGTGGGCCATCCGGCACCGGCAAGACCAACCTGATCTACGCCTGGATCGGTGCCCTGGCCGCCCGCTACTCCCCGACCGAGCTGGAGTTCTACCTGCTGGATTTCAAGGAGGGGGTGTCCTTCGCCCGGTTCGCGCCGGGCCGGCGGGATCCGAGCTTCCTGCCACATGTCCGGCTGGTCGGGGTGAACGTCAACACCGACCGGGAGTTCGGCCTGGCGATGCTGCACTTCCTGGGTGCGCAACTGCGGCAGCGGGCCGACGCCGCCAAACGCCACGAGGTGACGAAGCTGGCGGAGTTGCGCGCCGAGGACCCACAGGGCCGGTGGCCGCGCATCGTGGCGGTGATCGACGAGTTCCAGGTGCTGCTCGCCGGCAACGACGCACTGGCCACCGAGGCCGCGACGTTGCTGGAGGACCTGGCCCGGCGTGGCCGGTCACAGGGCATCCACCTGATCCTGGCGTCCCAGGACGTCTCCGGTATCCAGGCGTTATGGGGGCGTACCGCGCTGATCGCCCAGTTCGCACTACGGATCGCGCTACCGAAGGCGCGCCGCGTCCTGCCGGAGACCAACACCGCGGCGGAGTCACTGCCCCGCCACCACGCCGTGGTCAACGCCGAGTCCGGGGCGATGGAGGCCAACCAGGTCGTCCGGGTTCCGCCCGCCAGCGACCGGGACACCTGGCAGGAACTGCAACACCGACTGTGGCGACGACGGTCCGCCGACCTGCCCCCGCCGCGGCTGTTCGACGGCGACGTGGTACCCCGGCTGGCCGAGGCGCCGGACTACCAGGCGCTCATCGCCGACAGCGACGGACCGCGGGTACCGGTGGCGTTGCTCGGCGAGACGATCGACGTGCTGGCCCGCTCCGCCCGGCTCGGCCTGGCCCGGGCGCCCGGACGCAATCTCGCGGTACTGGGCACCCGGGTGGACGAGGCGTGCGCCCTGCTCGACGCGGGTGCCCGGTCCCTGGCCCGGCAGTACCCGCCCGGCGCGGCGCGGTTCGACATCGCCTGTCTGGACCCGGACGCGGAAGCCGCCGCCCGCCGGCTACACGCGGCGTTACCGGCCGGCACCGGACTGTACGACTTGGATACCGTCGGCGGGCTGCTCGCGGACACCGCTGACCGGCTCTCCGGTGACGTGCTGGACGGTCCGGTCCGCCCACACTTCCTGGTGCTGTACGCGGTCGACGCCGCCGCCGGACGGCTGGCGGCGAAGTTCGCCGGCCGCTCCGGCCTGGACCGGCTCCGCCGGGTGCTGCACCTCGGGCCCGAGCGACACACCCATGTGCTGGGCTGGTGGCGCGGTGTGGCGCGGATGCGTGACGACCTCGGCGGGATTGGCTCACGGACCGACCAGATCGGCGCCTGGGTGGCGTTGGACGTGCACGGCTCCGACCTCGGACCGCCGCTGTACCCCCGGGCCGGCGGCCCGGCGTGGTATCCCCGGCCGTGGCGGGCGCTGTTCTTCGACCGGGCCGTGCACCGCAGCGCCGAGGTCATCATCCCGTACGGGCTGACCTGATGGATGCCTCCTACCCCGAGCTGATGCGCCGGCTCGCCGAACTCGCCGCCGCGCTGCAGAACCGCCGGAACGAAGCGCAGCAGTGGTACGCGCAACGGTGCGACGGCGCGCAGGCCGCGGTGGCCGAGGTGGAGACCGACCTGGCGGAGCTGCACCAACTCCACGAGCAGGCAAGCCGGGAGCTGGCGGACGTCGACCGGGCGGCCGCCGACATCTGGACCGAGGTCGGTCACCGGTTCGGGCCGTTGGCCGGACGGCTTGGTGGCCTTCCGGCACCACTGCCGCCGCCCCCTGGTACCGCCGTTGACGACGATCCGGAGCACTGGCTGGCGGCCGCCCGCGCCCTGGTCGAGCGGTCCAACGACGTGGGTCCCCTGTCCCGAGCGGCATATCCGGTGCTGGCGCTGTTCGGCGCCGCCGGAGCCGTCGCCGCGTTCGGGTTGTCCACTGCCGCGCGGTGGGCCGGGCAGCGCTACGGCGGCGACCTGGCGGTCGGGATGCCGGTGATCGCGCTCGTCGTCACCCTGGTCGGTCCGCTACTCGGGCTGGTTCCGGCGAAGGCGCTGGCCGACCGCCGGCATGCCGAGCTCGACCTGCGTACCGTGTCGATCGTCCTGGTCGCCGGCCTGGCGGCGACCGCCGTCCTGCTGACGGGGCTGGGCTGACCCGACCGGGCCGATGGTGGATCAGCCGACGACCGCGACCGCTTCGCGCAGCAGACGGCGGGCCAGCACCAGTTGGTCGGCGGTGGTGTCCAGTCCTGGCAGGTCGCCGACCCGGACACCGGCGGTGTCCAGCACCGCCCGCAGGGCGGGGACGCACCTGCCCGGAAAGTTCACCGTACGGTCGAAGATCTGCAGGGTGACCCGCTCGTCCGACTGCGAGGTGAGCCGCCAGCGCAATCCGGGTCGGCGGCGGATGACGTCGTCGACGGTCAGCGTCCGGATCCGGTCCGCCTGCTGCAGTGGTGGCAATGGGGCCGGGCGCACCGCCGACCAGGCCCGGCGGCGCATAGGCGCCGCGACCTGGTCCGGCTCGACAGAGGCCAACCAGTCACGCAGTACCGCCACCGTCGCGGTCAGCTCCGAGGTGATCCCGGCGGGTTCGCACGGGTCGGCGCCGAACGGCAGCGACGTGCGCAGCTGCGGCTCGGTGACGGCGAGCTCGAGCAGCGCCTCGACCAGCGAGTACCGGGTGAACGCGCGAATCCCGACGGTGAGGTGGATCGAGCTCTCCTGCTGCGCGGTGGCACTGTGCAGCCAGCCTCGAGGCAGGTAGAGGGCATCGCCGGGGCCGAGCACGACGTCCAGCGCAGGTGCGGCCTCGGACCGGGCAACCACCTCATCGGCCCGACCCGACCAGGTCTGCTGGGGCAGCGGATCGGTCAGTACCGGTTCGTGCACCCGCCACCGCTTGCGACCCTCGGTCTGCAGCACGAACACGTCGTGGGTGTCGTAGTGGGTGGCGAATCCACGGCTGCCAGCCGGTGTGAGGTAGGCGTTCGTCTGCAACGGCTGGCCCAGTGTGGTGGACAGCTCGCCGATGAACGAGATGATCGGTGGCCAGAGCCGGTGCAGGCCCTGCAGGACCAGGGTGGCACCGTCCGCATACAGATCCAACACCCGCTCGTCGAGCACCTGGTCGTCGATCTCGGCGCCGGCGCCGGCGCTGCCGGTGTAGGTCCGTTCCGCGAAGACCTCACCGTCCCGGGCCACCCGGAGGAACGGCGTACGCAGGCCGTGCTGGCTCAGCAGCTGGTCGGCTGCGGGGCCGTCGAGCAGATCGGTGAAGCCGGCGGGGCCGGCCAGGTCGACAGCGCGCGACAGCAGCGGTCTACGCCCCCAGTAGACATCGGCGAACGTCGTCGGTTCCACCGCAACGCACCGGGTCAGCGCCGCCGGGCGGCGGGACGCGCCCGCCCCACCCGGCGAGCCCGGTGACGCGGCGATCTGCGGCGGGTCGGTAAGTCCGTGCCCGCCGGTGCAGCCGGCACCACGTGTCGCGGTGGGCAGCCGAGTCAACGCCGGTTCGCCCCGCCGTCGGCACCACCGTCGCGCCCAGCCGGATTCGCCCCACCATCAGCCGGGCCCTCCTGCGCCTTCGGACCAGCGCCGCCGTCGGCACCACCGTCGCGCCCAGCCGGATTCGCCCCACCATCAGCCGGGCCGTGACCCGTCGCGGGCCCGGTGCTGCGGATGTCGTCGTCGTCAAGTGTCATGACTGCCCCCTGCGGGTCGGTCGGCACGCGCCGGCGGCGCCGGCGCGCTCCTGCCTGCGGGTGGTACCCGAGGCGGATCGTCACTAACCTCGGGTAAACGCGGGGCCGGCCGGATTACAGCTCCTGGTACGGCGCGCAGCTGTCCCGCACGACCAGCTCGGTGGCGAGCTCCACCCGCGGCGTCTCCAGCGCTTCCCCTTGCGCCAGACGCAGTACTGTCCGCGCCGCCAGCAG
Organism: Micromonospora sp. ABR4_055; assembly: GCF_056160425.1. Lineage (NCBI taxonomy): Bacteria > Bacillati > Actinomycetota > Actinomycetes > Micromonosporales > Micromonosporaceae > Micromonospora > Micromonospora sp. ABR4_055. Next base: position 7,760 of record NZ_JBSWXD010000168.1, on the reverse strand, counting down.
CCCCATCTCGGCCAGCGGCTGGCGCACCGTGGTCAGCGGTGGCGACGACCACTGCACCTCGGGCAGGTCGTCGAAGCCGACCACGCTGACGTCGTCCGGAACCCGCAGGCCGCGTTGCCGCAGGGCTTCGAATGCGCCGAGGGCCATCTGGTCGCTGGACGCGAAGATCGCACTCGGTGGTTCGTCGAGGTCGAACAACGCGGCCGCGCCAGCGAAGCCCGACTCGTGGTAGAAGTCGCCGGGGACGACGTACTCGGGGCGCAGCGGGATCTCAGCCGCCTCCAACGCGGCCCGGTAGCCGTCGAGCCGGGCCCGGCTGCACAGCAGCCGGGGCGGACCGGCGATGAAGCCGATCCTGCGGTGTCCCAGGGAGATGAGGTGTTCCGTCGCTCGCAGTCCGCCGGCCCAGTTGGTCGCCCCGATAGTGGGGATGTCCAGGCTCGGCACGCCGGCCGGGTCGACCAGTACCATCGGTACGTTCAGCCGTCGCAGCTCGGTGTGTAATGGCGGAGCGAGTTCACTGGTGACCAGGATTACACCGTCAGTGGCCCGGGTCCGCAGGTTCTGCAGCCACTGCCGGGTCGCCGCGGACCGACGGTGGATGGCGGAGACGACGGTTCCGACCCCGGCGGCGTGCGCGACATCCTCCACGCCGCGGATTATCTCCACGGCCCACGGGCTGTCCAGATCGTTGAAGACCAGGTCGATCAGGCTGGCACCGGCGCGGGACCGGGTCGCCCGCCGTCGGTAGCCGTGCCGACGCAGGAGCTCCTCGACCCGTTCACGGGTCTGCGGGGCGACGTCGTTGCGCCCGTTGAGCACCCGTGACACGGTCGGCACGGAGACACCGGCTTCCTGGGCGATCGCGGTGATCGTGATCCTGCGTCCTTCATCGACCGTCACGGCAGCAACTCCTTCGTCGAGGCTTCAGCGTACGGCCGAACCTTCCGCCAGTCGGTCCGGCTCCGAACGCCGAGTCCGGGCCCCATCTTGCCGCAGTTGGAAAACGCTTGGCATCGACCCGGCCGGCAGTGTGTCGCACATGCCGGCGACCGAGTCGGCCGCGCCACCGACCGGAACTTTCCGGAACCGCCCGGGCGGCGGTTGCCTGAACGGCGGCCGGACGGGACACATCCGGCTGCCACGATGCGGGAGCATACCCGGACACTGCCAGCAAACTGTGGACTGCCAGATCTCGACGAAGCCGCAAGTTTCCGGAAACATGTCGGAGAACAGGCGCGACGGTCCGGCGACGCCGGTACTGGACTGGCGCGGCGCGATCGACAGGAGGCTGCCGGTGAGCGGCACGAACCATGCCCTGGACGAGGCCCTCGATCGGTCAGCGCCGTGGCGCGATCTCACCCTACCGGTGGAGGAACGGGTGTTCGACCTGCTTAGTCGGATGTCGCTGACGGAGAAGATCGCACAGCTGTACAGCTACTGGCGGGGCGCCAATGCCTCGATCGACGACATGGCCCCGCTGCAGCATGATCTGGTCGACGAGTCAGTTGACTGGGCCGACCTGCTGCACACCGGCTTGGGGCAGTTGACCCGCCCGTTCGGCACCACGGCGGTGACTCCGGCCGACGGTGCCCGGGCGCTGCACCGGCTGCAGGCCGAGATCGTCGCCGGCAACCGCTTCGGTATTCCCGCGCTGATCCACGAAGAGTGCCTGACCGGGTTCATGACCTGGGGCGCCACCGTGTACCCGACCCCACTGGCCTGGGGTGCCAGCTTCGACCCTGACCTGGTGACACAGATGGCGCGTCGGATCGGGCAGGACATGCGGTCGGTCGGGGTGCACCAGGGACTCGCCCCGGTGCTCGACGTGGTCAGGGACCCCCGTTGGGGTCGTACCGAGGAGACTATCGGCGAGGATCCGTACCTGGTCGCCACGATCGGCACCGCATACGTGCGTGGGCTCGAATCGGCCGGGGTGGTGGCCACCCTCAAGCACTTCGCCGGTTACTCGGCCTCCCGGGCCGGGCGCAACTTCGCGCCGGTGTCGGTCGGCCCGCGAGAGTTCGCCGACGTCCTGCTCCCACCGTTCGAGATGGCCGTCCGCGACGGTGGCGCTCGATCGGTGATGCACTCGTACGCGGAGGTGGACGGCGTACCGGCGGCGGCAGACGGCGGTCTGCTCACCGATCTGCTCCGTGGCCGCTGGGGGTTCACCGGCACCGTGGTCGCGGACTACTTCGGTGTGTCGTTCCTGGAGCTGCTGCACCGGGTGGCCGACGGTCCCACCACCGCCGCCGCTCTGGCGCTCAGCGCCGGGGTCGACGTCGAACTGCCGGCGGTACGGTGCTACGGAGCCCCGCTTGTCGAGGCAGTCCGGCAGGGTGCCGTGCCGGAGTCGGTGGTCGATCGGGCCGTCACCCGCGTCCTGCGGCAGAAATGTGAGCTGGGGTTGCTCGACCCGGACTGGGATCCGGTGCCACCGGCACTGGCCGGGGCGGACCACCCGAGCGAGGCGGGCGGGCCGTCCGCTGGGCCGGGTATCGACCTGGACCCGCCGGTGAATCGGGACCTGGCCCGGCGGCTGGCCGAGGAATCGGTGGTCCTGCTGGCCAACGACACCGTCCTCCCGCTGCCCGAGCAGGGGCGGGTAGCGGTGGTCGGACCGCTGGCCGACTCAGTCAACGGGCTGCTGGGCTGCTACACGTTCCCCAGCCACGTCGGTACCGTCCCGGCCGACGCCGGTGACCAACTCCCGATGGGGACCGTCCTGGCCGCGCTGCGGGCCGAGCTGCCTGCAGCGGCCATCGAGCACGTCACCACCGGCCCGGTGGACGGGCAGGACACTCCGGGCATCGTGGTGGCCGCAGACGCTGCGGCGCGGGCCGACGTCTGTGTCGCGGTGGTTGGGGACCGGGCCGGGCTGTTCGGCGCCGGAACCTCCGGCGAGGGCTGCGACGCCACCGACCTGGAACTGCCCGGACGGCAGGGTGAGTTGATCGAGGCGTTGGTCGCCACCGGCACCCCGGTGGTACTGGTGCTGCTGACCGGACGCCCGTACGCGCTCGGCCGGTACGCCGACCGGCTGGCCGGGGTGGTGCAGGCGTTCTTCCCCGGTGCCGAGGGGGGCCGCGCGGTCGCCGGTGTGCTCAGCGGCCGGGTCTGCCCGTCCGGCAGGTTGCCGATCGGGGTTCCTCGGCAGGCCGGCGGCCAGCCGACCAGCTATCTCAGCCCGCTGCTGGGACACCGGACCGAGGTGAGCAATGTCGATCCCGGTCCGCTGTACCCGTTCGGTCATGGCCTGTCGTACACCTCGTTCGAGTGGTCGACGCCGCTGGTCGACGGGGTCGAGCACGACCGGGGTGCGGCTCCGGCGCAGATCGGCACCGACGGCACGCTGCGGATCCGACTGCGGGTACGCAACACCGGTGACCGCGCGGGCAGCGAGATCGTCCAGCTGTACCTGCACGACCCGGTGGCGCAGGTCACCCGACCGGTGATCCGGCTGGTCGGGTACGCCCGGGTGCTGTTGCAGGCTGGCCAGGCGCGCTGGGTCGAGTTCGACTTCTCCGCCGACCTGTCGTGTTTCACCGGGCGGGACGGGCGCCGGGTCGTCGAGCCCGGCGATCTGGAGCTGCGGCTGGCCGCGTCGAGCACCGACGTCCGCCACCGGGTCGCGGTCCGGCTGGTCGGCGCCCAGCGGCAGGTCGACCACCGACGCCGGCTGGCCACCGAGGTGACCGTACGGTGACGGGGGTGCCGCTGCCCGCTGCGGTGCGGGCAGCGGCGTCAGTCGCTCAGCAGGTCACGCAGTTCGACCGGTACGGTGGCCAGCACGTCGTCCCACTCGCCGGAGCTGACGTGCCGTCGAAGCACCCGGCTGACCGTCCGGATCACCTGCTCGGCGCCGCCCTCGACGTCGAACGGGAAGTCCCGGCGCACCCGGGCGACGAACTCGGCACGGTCCAGCTTCGTCGGAGCCGAGGTGGCGTCCCAGCCCTCGTAGTACAGCCCGCGGACCAGCAGCGGCAGTTGCGCCGCGAGCTGCACCACCTCGGCCAGTGGTAGCCGGTCGCGCAACGTGTGCAGCACGGCGGCGAGCGCCGAATAGGACTGTTGGCGGCGCTGCGCCGGCCAGCCGAGTTCGTGCTCGATCTCGCTGAGCAACCGGTTGGTCTTGTCCACGGTGGCGTCAATGGCAGTCAGCTGGGCAGTCGTCATCTTCGTGCTCCCTCGTCGGTTCGTGGTGCCGGTGATCCGGGGGGCGCTCGTGATCCGCACGGTCCCGGTCAGGCCGCCCGCCGTTCCCGGGACTGCTTGCAGGTGACGCAGGTGGTGGCCGAGGGGTAGATCTCCAGCCGCTCCACCGGAATGGCTACGGCGCAGCCCTCGCAACGCCCGTAGTCGCCGGCGGCGAGACGGGCCAGGGCATGCTCGAACTGGGTGCGACGCTCCAGGATGGTACGGATCAAAGACTGGGCCGCGTCCCGCTCGGCGGTCTTCGTGCCGCTGTCGGCCTGGTCGTCGCCGGCGGTGTCGCCCCCTTCGACCAGCCGCAGCACCTGGCTCTGCGTCATCGCCTGCTCGTACTCAGCCGTCAACTCCTGGTACCGGCTGGTCAGCGCGGTGCGGATACGATCACTGTCGATGGTTCCCGGTACGCCGAGTCCCGGTCGCCGGTTCACGTCATGCGTCAGCATGCGCCCATCCCCCTTCAGATCGGTTACGGCGAGCCATGACCGGCTCGGACTCCGGCACCGGGTCGCCGCGAAGATCCGCCACTTACCCGTCGCCGACGGCCGGCAAACCCCGTCCAACCCCTGGCCAGCCACGCGGCCTCCGGGCCTCGCCGACGTCGATCGGGGCCGCCGGCAGTGCGGTCCCGGCAGTGCGGTCAGCCGGCGGTGTCGATGCTGATCCGGACGTCGTCGGCGAGCCGGTAGCCGACGCCGTACACGGTGGTGATCAGGGGCGAGTTGCCCACCTTGCCGCGGAGCCGGCGGATGTGCACGTCCACGGTACGCACCCCGGTGTGCTCGTAGCCCCATACCGCGGCGAGCAACTGCAACCGGGTGAAGACCCGGCGAGGGTTCTCCACCAGGTGCAGCAGGAGATCGAACTCGAGTCGGGTCAGCAGCAGCGGCTCGCCGTCCAACAGAACGGTCCGCGACGCGACCATGACGTGCAGTGCCGGCACGGCGACCGTGGTGGTCCGCCGTGACCGGGTGGCGGGGTCGGTGAACACCCCACCGGCCGCCGACGTCGGACCCGGCGCGTCGCGGCCGGCGCCGATCTGGTCGAGCGCCGCGCCGGGCTGCGCCCGGGTCGCGTCGACCGTCGGCATCTCCACCGTCGCCTCACCCCGTTCCACCAGCTCCCGGGCGGCCTCCAACAACCGGCGGGCGGACGACGAGAGCGCCTCCTCGCCGGCGGTGAGCGGAATCGACACGGTGACGGTCACGGTCGCCATCGCCGGGCCGGTCCCCCGCCGCGGCGCGGCGGGCGGACGGGCCGCACCAGACGGTGGCAAACCGGACCAGCCGGCGCGCGGCGAGGCAGGGCTGACCGACATGGTCCTCCTAGACAGTTCCGGCCGGAAGCGTGTATCCCGGCCGCCGGCTGGTGTCCGTACGCAACGGCAGCCGGCTGGGACGCGGCAGCCAGCACCGGACACAGGGGACGACCCGGTGCGCCGGCGGCTGCGCACGAACCGATGCTGCCGCTCCCACGCTCCCGGGTCAATACCGGACGGCGTTGCAGGAATGTGATGATTGACAAGCGCACCGTAATCGATTGCTCGCTCTGGATACCCGACCTCGGTGCTATTGCCGAACCGGCAGGATGATCACATGCGCGCCATCGTCGCCGGGTTCGCCGCGATCTGGTCGGTGACCCTGATCGGGTACCTGATCGGCCGTTTCGAGCTGCTCGGCCCGGATGGCACCGCCGTCCTGGCCCGGCTGGCCTTCTTCATCGCGACGCCGGCGCTGTTGTTCACCACCTTGGCGGGCACGTCCCCGACCGAGGTGTTCACCCCCGCGTTCCTCGCCTACCTGGCGAGCACCGTGGTGGTGGCGGCCGCCTACCTGGCGCTCGCCGGTTGGCTGTGGCAGCGGCCGGCCGGCGATGTCACCATCGGCGCGCTCGGCGCCTCCTATGTGAACGCAGCCAACCTCGGCATCCCGGTAGCGGCGTACGTGCTCGACGACGTTTCGGTCGTCGCGCCGGTGCTGCTGTTCCAGGTGCTCGTCGCGGCACCGGTGGCCTTCGCCGTCCTGGACTTCACCGCCGGCGACCGCCGCCCGTCCGTCCGTCGGCTGCTGTCCCTGCCGGCCCGCAACCCGATCATGATCGCCTCGGCGGCGGGCCTGGCACTGGCGATCAGCCGGTGGCAGCCACCCGCCGAGCTGCTGCGCCCCGCCGAACTGCTTGGTGCGGCCGCCGTACCGCTGGCTCTGCTGGCCCTCGGAATGTCCCTGCCCGGAAGCCGGCCGCTGGCGGCCGACCCGCAGGCCCGGGAACGCTACACCGCCGTCGCCCTCAAGGTGCTCGGCCAGCCGGCGGCGGCCTACCTGATCGCCCGACACGGTCTCGGCCTCAGCGGCACCGCGTTGCTCGCCGCAGTGGTCACCGCCGCGCTACCGACGGCGCAGAACGTCTTCATCTTCGCCACCCGGTACCAGCGCGGTCAACGCCTCGCCCGGGACTCGGTGGTGCTCTCCACGGTCGCCACCGCCGTCACCCTGATGCTGATCGCCGCCGTGCTCGGCTGACGTCCCCCAGTGGGCGCGAACCTGGCCGGCGTACCCCGACGACTGACGCTCACCGGCGGCGAGCGCCGCCGCGAACACGACAGCATCATCCGGGTCACCGGTGAGCGCCGCCCGTGCTGTCGCATCCGGCGTCAGGAACATGGGCGTGGCGGGACAACCCTCGGCGGGACGATCTCGCCAGGCCGCCGCCTCGGCCGCCGCCTCGGCCTCCGCCGGCCCGCCGTCGGCCAGAACCAGCACCGTCGCCGCGCCGGCCGCCAGGTCCGGGTTGCTCGTCGAACGGACTGCGCCGCTGATGTAGCGGCGGCCGTCCACCGCCACCGGCCCGGTCACCCCCGGCAGCGCGCAACTGGCCGCGACTGCCCGTGGCAGGGCGATGCCGGACGTCGAGTCCCACGCCACCAGCTGACCGCTGTCCGCGTCGACCGCGGTGACCAGCAGCCGGGGCGCGCTGGGCCAGCGGTGGTCCCGCAGCAGGTCCGCAACGGCACCCACGGCGGCGTCCGACGGGTCGGCGGCGAGTGCCAGCCGCCCAAGCTGCGCCCGGGCCTGCGACGACGTGGCACCGCCGGCACGCAGGCTCCGGCGGGTCTCGTCGACCAGTTCGTAGTCGGTCTGCCGGGCTGTCACCGGCCAGGTCCCGACCCGCCGTACGGTCCGCACGGCCGCGGCAGGACCAGCGTCGCCGTAGACCAGCGCCGCCACCAGGGCGCCGGTCGACGTCCCTACCACCAGGTCCGGCGTGCGCAGTCCGGCGCCAGCCCGATCGAGTCCGACGAGCATCCCCAACTGCCAGCCGGCCCAGCCGTCCCCGCCAGCGCCGAACACCACAGCTCGTCCCGTCACCGCCACCTCCGACGCGTCGACCTCGACGACGGGACCGCCGTCCGTCCAACCACTCCAGCCCTGCCGGCGGCACCGCCACCGAGCGCAACGCGCCGAAGCCGAACGCCCGGCTACCTATGGATGAACATCCGGACAACCAGCCAGGTCGGTCAGGCGCGGTGGGTGGTCGGACCGCAGTCCGAC
>NZ_JBSWXD010000167.1:0-13658 GCF_056160425.1 Micromonospora sp. ABR4_055 | reverse complement strand
CACGCTAGGACGAAAGACGGGTGTTGCGTCGGCTACGTGATGGCTGTGAGCCCCCCCACACCCGTTGCGCACCCACCAACCCGGGCCCGGGCCCGGCTGACCGGCCCCGCGGCAAACCCGGAACAGCAAGGCGTACGGCCGACCGCAGGTCCCGGCGGGGCGGGTACGGCCGAGAAAAAAAGCTGAACGGCAAGACGGAAACGACCGCGTGGCACGACGCTGCGCGAGAGCCTGAGGGGGCGATCAGATGGCGGGGGAAGGTGTGACCGCGAAGACAGGCGGTAGCGGTAGCGGCGGCACGGCGAAGGCCAACGGCGCGGCGGGTTCGGCCAACGGTGCGGCCAAGGCCAACGGCAAGGCCGGATCGGCCGCGGGCTCCAACGCGCGGGTACGGGCCAAGGCCGGCGCGGGTGGCCTGACCGTCGAGCGGGTGTGGACCAGCGAGGGTGTGCACCCGTACGACGAGGTGACCTGGCAGCGCCGCGACGTGGTGATGACCAACTGGCGCGACGGCACGGTCAACTTCGAGCAGCGCGGCGTGGAGTTCCCGGAGTCGTGGAGCGTCAACGCGGCCAACATCGTCACCACCAAGTACTTCCGTGGGGCGGTGGGGACCCCGCAGCGGGAATGGTCGCTCAAGCAGCTGATCGACCGGGTGGTGAAGACCTACCGGGCGGCGGGGGAGCAGCACGGCTACTTCGCCACCCCGGGCGACGCCGAGATCTTCGAGCACGAGCTGACCTGGATGCTGCTGCACCAGGTGTTCAGCTTCAACTCGCCGGTCTGGTTCAACGTCGGCACCGCCTCCCCACAGCAGGTATCAGCGTGCCAGCCGTACCACTCGCTCGTGAGCACGCCGGCCGGCCTCGTCCCGATCGGCAAGCTGGTCGAGGAGGACGCCGTCGGAGCCAAGGTCTACGACGCACACGGGCTGACCCGAATTCTCGCGGTCCAGGCCAACGGCATCAAGGACGTATTGCGCCTGCACACCAAAGCCGGCTACACCCTGGACGTAACCGCGGACCACCTGGTCTGGAAAGCGACCGGCGAGGGCACCGGTCGGTTCGTCGAAGCCGGCACCTTGGTCGCTGGCGACACTCTCGAATGGCACCGGCGGGGTAGCGACGGCGAGGCGGAGTTCCACCCCGGCGACGTCCACGAGGCCGCGCTGGCCGGTTGGCTGCAGTCAGACGGCTTTGTCGGCCAGTACGATCAGGGCACCAACCGGTCGCTGACAATCGAGGCGATGACCGTCAACGACGACGAACTCAGCTGGGTCGTCGCCGCGATCGACCAGGTCTTCCCTGGCGCGCACCGCCATGAACGCCGCGTCGTCACCCAGGACGTCACCCTCGACTGCCGGCGGACCCGGTTGTACGGGGAGAATCTGCGCCCGTTCATCGACAAGTGGGGCCTGCTTGCCCGGGGCACCGAGATGGAGGTGCCGGCAACGCTGTTCACCGCGCCGCTGCCGGTCGTCGCCGCTTATTTGAAGAGCATCTTCCAGGCAGAGGGCTATGTCTCGGAGCGTGAGGCGTCCACCTTGGTCGGCCTGGACATGATCGGCGAGCGGTTGATTCGCGGGCTGCAGCGGCTGCTGCTGCGCTTCGGGATCTTCGCCCGGGTCGGTTTCAAGGCCGACCCGCGACCGAACCGGCACGGCACCTGGTCGTTGCGCATCCAGAACCACGGCGACCGGGACACCTTCGCCGCAGAAATCGGGTTCGTCGACGCCCGCAAGTCCGGCAAGCTGGAGGAGAGCTTTGCCAAGGTGGGCCGGTCCGCCAAGGCGACGAAACGCCTCGTCATCGACCGGGTCGAACCGCTCGGGGCGATGGAGGTCTACGACATCCAGACCGAGTCGGGGGAGTACCTCTCCGACAACCTGCGAGTGCACAACTGCTTCATCCTCGCCGTCGACGACTCGATGGATTCCATCCTCGATTGGTACAAAGAGGAAGGGCTGATTTTCAAGGGCGGCTCCGGGTCCGGGGTGAACCTGTCCCGGATCCGCTCCTCCAAGGAGCTGCTGTCCAGCGGTGGCACCGCCTCCGGCCCGGTTAGCTTCATGCGTGGCGCCGACGCCTCGGCCGGCACCATCAAGTCCGGCGGCGCCACCCGCCGGGCCGCCAAGATGGTCATCCTCGACGTGGACCACCCCGACATCGAGGAGTTCGTGCAGACCAAGGCCCGCGAGGAGGACAAGATCCGGGCGCTGCGCGACGCCGGGTTCGACATGGACCTCGGCGGTGCCGATATCGTCAGCGTCCAGTACCAGAACGCCAACAACTCGGTCCGGGTCTCCGACGAGTTCATGCGGGCGTACGAGGACGGGGGCAACTTCGACCTGCGGGCCCGGCTCGACGGCTCGGTGATCGACACCGTCGACGCCAAGAAGCTGTTCGGCACCATCGCACAGGCCGCCTGGGAATGCGCCGACCCCGGTCTGCAGTACGACGACACGATCAACGACTGGCACACCTGCCCGGAGAGCGGACGCATCACCGCGTCCAACCCCTGCTTCACCGGCGACACCCTGGTCCACACCGACAAGGGCCTGATCCGGTTCGACGCACTCATCGACCGGAGCCGGCAGGGCGAATCGTTCGGTGTCTACACCCACGACGCCACCAACCCGGACGCCCCCGCCGACCAGGTCGTGCTGACCAGCCCCGAAGCGGTCATGATCACCGGGACGAACGAGATCACCCGGCTCGAGTTCAGCAACGGCATGGTGCTGCGCTGCACCCCGAACCACCGGATCTGGACCACCAACCGGGGGTACGTCGAGGCCAAGGACCTCACCCCGGACGACCAGATCCTGCCGCTCAACCAGCCCACCCCGGCGACCGCCGCGTCCTGGGAGTTCCGCATGCGCGCGGACAGCAGGGTGTCACCCGGCGACGTCGTGCCGACCAAGTGGCAACGGGAGTCCCGACTGCCGGAGAAGTGGACCGAGGACTTCGCCCACCTGCTCGGCTGGCTGGTCGGCGACGGCTCAGTCCGGGAAGGCACCCCGGGCGTACGCGGTGACAACCCCGGTGCTAGCTGGGTCTACAGCCAGTCCGACCCGGAGGCCATTGTCCAGCGGCACCAGACGGTGCTGGAAAGCATCGTCGGCCTGCGATTCGACCCGGTCCAGATGCCCAACGGCACCGTGCAGCTGCGCAGCAACCGTACTGCCGTCGTCGACTTCCTGACCGGGCTCGGCGTGAGCACTGCCCGCGCCGTGGACAAGCGACTGCCGTCGTCGGTGCTGGAGGCGCCGCCCGAGATCCAGGCGGCGTTCCTGCGCGGGCTGTTCGACGCGGACGGCTGCGCCGCCGAGACCGCCAACGGCACCCGTTACGTCGGGCTCGGCGCGGTCTCGATCGAACTGCTCCGCGAGGCACAGCGTCTGCTGAGTGGGTTCGGCATCGGCAGCCGGATCTACGCCACCCGCAAGGCCGGTGACACCACCTTCCGGTACACCACGAACGGTGGCGACGAGCGCGAGTACCACGGTAAGCAGCTCTACGACCTGCGGATCAGTGGGGAGAACATCCGCCTGTTCGCCAGCCGGATCGGGTTCGACCACCAGGCCAAGGCGCAGCGGGTGGCCCGTTGGCTCGAACAGCACCGGTTCTACCGGACGGATCAGACGGCGAAGTTGGTCAGCCGCGAGTTCGACGGCTTTGAGACCACCTACAATCTGTCCGAACCGCGCAACCACTCGTACATCGCCAACGGCGTGGTCGTCCGGAACTGCTCGGAATACCTGCACCTTGACAATTCGTCGTGCAATCTTGCGTCGCTGAATCTGATGAAATTCCTGCGGGCCGACGGCGGCTTCGAGGTGGAGAAGTTCGTCCGCTCCGTCGAGTTCGTCATCACCGCGATGGACATCTCTATCTGCTTCGCCGACTTCCCGACGCAGAAGATCGGCGAGACCACCCGGGCGTACCGGCAGCTCGGCATCGGCTACGCCAACCTCGGTGCCCTGCTGATGGCCTCCGGTCTGCCGTACGACTCGGAAGCCGGCCGGTCCTACGCCGCCGCCATCACCTCGGTGATGACCAGTACGGCGTACCGCCGTTCGGCGGAACTGGCCGGCGTGGTCGGCGCCTACGACGGCTACGCCCGCAACGCCGAGGGCCACAAGCGGGTGATGCGCAAGCACGCCGCTGCCAGCGATGAGATCCGCCCGACCGGCCCGACCGCCACCGCCCTGGCCCGGGAAGCCGCCCGGCAATGGGAGATCGGCAACAGGATCGGCGAAAAAAACGGCTGGCGCAATTCCCAGGCAAGTGTACTCGCGCCCACTGGTTGCCTCACCGCGGACACAATGGTGACCACCGACCGCGGGCTGGTGCGACTCGGTGAGATCGGCGACGTCTACGGCGACCGCTGGCAGGACCTCGACATGATGGTGTCGACCGACGAGGGCGCCCGCCAGGCGACGAAGTTCTTCGTCAACGGTGAGGAGCCCACTCGCCGGGTGGTCACCAACGGCGGCTACCAGATCCAGGGCACCCTGGCCCACCGGGTCAAGGTGGTGGAACCGGCGACCGGCGAATGGGTCTGGAAGCGGATGGCCGAGGTTGCCCCCGGCGACCTGGTACCGGTGCAGCTCGGCACCCTGGTCGGCGAGCCACGTCGGGTGCCGCTGCCGGTGCTCGACCAGGCGTACTACGCCGGCGACCGGCGACTGTACGTGCCGGACGCGGTCGACGCCGAGCTGGCCGAACTGGTCGGCTACTTCATGGGTGACGGCAGCCTGCACGCCAAGGGGCTGCGGTTCGCCGTAGCCGACACCGACCTCGACGTTGTGGAACGGTTGCGGGTGCTCGGCAAGGGCCTGTTCGGGCTGGAAGCGGAGGTCGCGGCGCGCACCGGCTACCAGGAGGTCGTCTTCTCCTCGGTGCGGCTGGCCCGCTGGTGGCAGGCAGCCGGGTTCGCCAAGACGCTGCCGCACCCGGAACACACCGGCAAGGGCTGGTCGCCCCGGGTGCCGTCGGCGATCCTGGAGACCAACGACGTCACCGTCTACATCGCGTTCCTGCGCGGCCTGTTCGAGGCCGACGGGACGGTGATCGAGGGAGTGCCGTCCGTGTCGACGTCCACCGAGTCGTTCGCCGCGGAGATCCGTACCCTGCTGCTGACCCTCGGGATGGCGACCACCACCCGGCGGACCCGCAGCGGCATGGGCAGCGACATCTGGCAGGTGCGGCTGCGCAATACCGACCACGCGATCCGGTACGAGGAGACGATCGGCTTCATCGGCGCCCGCAAGGCGGAGCAGATCGTCGCCGCGCCGCAGCAGACCGGCAACCGGGACCGAATCCACCTGCCGCGTGAGCTGTGGGATCTGCTGGTGCCGGCCGGACACCCGATGCGCGGTGCGGTTGTGCAGTCGCTGGCGAAGACCGGCGGCGTGTCGCGGACGCTGGCCGGCGAGATCTACGGCGAGGTGCTGGACGACCGCCTCGGGCACGCGCTCGGCTACCTCTACGAGACAGTGGCGGCGAACGAGGACGGTGGCGTGCAGCCGACGTACGACCTGTCGGTGCCGGCCAACGTCACCTACGTCGCCGGCGGGTTCGTCAGTCACAACACCATCGGTCTGATGATGGACTGCGACACCACCGGGGTGGAGCCCGATCTGGCGCTGGTCAAATTCAAGAAACTGGTCGGCGGTGGCTCGATGCAGATCGTCAACCAGACGGTGCCGCGCGCGCTGCGCAGCCTCGGCTACCCGGAGGAGCAGGTCGAGGCGATCGTCGAGCACATCGCCGACCACGGTCACGTGGTCGACGCGCCGAGCCTGCGCACCGAGCACTACCCGGTGTTCGACTGCGCGATGGGGGAGCGGTCGATCGCGCCGATGGGGCACGTGCGGATGATGGCGGCGGTGCAGCCGTTCATCTCCGGGGCGATCTCCAAGACGGTCAACATGCCGGAGGCGGCGACCGTCGCCGACGTCGAGCGGATCTACTTCGAGGGCTGGAAGCTGGGCCTGAAGGCGCTGGCGATCTACCGGGACAACTGCAAGGTGGGCCAGCCGCTGTCGGCGGCCAAGTCGGACAAGGCCAAGGAGACCGCCGCCGCCGAGCAGGCCAAGGTGATCGAGAAGGTCGTCGAGAAGGTCGTCGAGTACCGCCCGGTGCGTAAGCGGCTGCCGAAGAAGCGTCCGTCGGAGACGGTGTCGTTCTCGGTCGGCGGTGCCGAGGGCTACCTGACCGCCTCGTCGTACCCGGACGACGGCCTCGGCGAGGTCTTCCTCAAGATGTCGAAGCAGGGTTCGACGCTGGCCGGGGTGATGGACGCCTTCTCGGTGGCGATCTCAATCGGCCTGCAGTACGGCGTACCGCTGGAGACGTTCGTGGCGAAGTTCACCAACATGCGCTTCGAGCCGGCCGGCATGACCGACGACCCGGACGTGCGGATGGCCGCGTCGGTGATGGACTACATCTTCCGTCGCCTGGCGTTGGACTTCCTGCCATACGACCGCCGGGCCGAGCTGGGCATCTTCACCGCCGCCGAGCGGACCGCGCAGATGCGGGCCGAGGCGGAGGCGGAGAACGCGGCGTCGGAGCTGTCGGAGATGGCGGTGTCCGCGCCGGTCGAGCCGAAGCATCCGGAGGCGTCGGCGCCGTCGTCGGCCGACTCCGGCAGCGGTACGGCGACCGCGCCGGCCGCCGCGAGCACGCCGGCCCCGTCGTCGGTGCACTCGTCGACGGAGCTGCTGGAGGCGGTGATCGGCAAGGCTGCCGACGCGCCGCTCTGCTTCACCTGCGGCACGAAGATGCGCCCGGCCGGCAGCTGCTACGTCTGTGAGGGCTGCGGTTCCACCTCCGGCTGCAGCTGATCGAACACGCGTCACGGGGAGCCGGATGTGATCCGGCTCCCCGTTCGCGGTCGGGCTGATGACGGCACCGCCCGGGCAGGGTGATCATCTAGCGATGACCACCGCTGAGGTGTACGCCGACTTCGCCCGCCGGCAGGCGTCCGGGGTGTCGCCCAGCTACGAACGGCTGGCGTACGCGGTCGCCCGCGACGACGATCTCTTGGCGCTGCTCGACTCGTTGCCGCCGCCGACCCGGCAGCCGAATCTGCTGTTCGGGGTGGTCCGGCTGCTCGGCGGGCCGGTCGACGACCCGGCCGCGTTCCACGACATCACCATGGCGCACTGGCCGGAGGTCGAGGCGCAGATGCGTCGCCGCCTCACCCAGACCAACGAGGCCGGGCGGTGTGCCGTACTGCTGCCGGTGCTGGCGGCGTTGCCGCAGCCGCTGGCGCTTCTCGAAGTCGGCGCGTCGGCGGGCCTGTGTCTCTACCCGGACCGGTACGCCTACCGCTACGACGGCGGCCCGACCGTGGGGCAGGGCGAGCCGTTGCTCGACTGCGCGACGACCGGCTTGACGCCGCCGCGTACCCGGCCGGAGGTGGTGTGGCGGGCCGGGCTGGACCTGACTCCGCTGGACGTCACCGACGCCGACGACGTCGCCTGGCTGGACGCGTTGATCTGGCCGGAGCAGGAGCATCGGCGGGCCCGGCTGGCGGCTGCGGCGGGCGTCGCGGCGACCGATCCGCCGCTGCTGGTCCGGGGTGATCTGGTCGACGACCTGCCGGCGTTGGCCGCGTCGGCACCGCCGGACGCGACGCTGGTGGTGTTCCACACCGCCGTGCTCTACCACGTGCCGGCTCCGCGCCGGTCGGTCTTCGTCGACCTGGTACACGGCCTGCCCGGCCACTGGGTGGCGAACGAGGGGCCGGACATCCTGCGCCACGGCGCGCTGCCGCCGCCACCGGACGACACCCTGCACAACGTGCTCGCCCTGGACGGCCGGCCACTGGCCTGGACCCGACCGCATGGCCAGGGGATTGTCTGGTTCGGCTGATCGCCGACCCGGGCGGCGGCCGTTTCACAGGTGGGCGGCTCGCGCGTCGCGGGTTGTCGCCGGCCGGGTTGTCGGCAGCGCGTGGGACAGGAAGTCCCGGATGTGGCCGACCACGGTGTCCAGGTGGCTTTCCAGCAGGAAGTGACCGCCGCCGGGCACCAGGTGGATCTCGGCGTCCGGAAGGTCCCGCGCGAAGGCACGCGCCCCGTCCGGCCCGAAGATCAGATCCTCGGCCCCCCAAACGGCCAGTAGCGGCACCTGACTGCGCCGAAAGTACGCGTGCAGCTTCGGGTACAGCGGAGGGTTGGTGGCGTAGTCGCGGAAAAGCGCCAGCTGTGCCAGGTCGTTGCCGGGGCGGCTGATGTCGCGGTGGTCGTACGTCCAGGTGTCGGGGTCGACAAGGTCGGGGCGGTCCACGCCGTGCAGGTACTGCCAGCGGATGGCGTCCAGACCGAGGGCGGTGCGCACCGCCGGCTCCGTGTCCGGTCCCGGATCGTCGGCGTACGCCCACACGGGTGTCCAGAAGTCGGGGACGAAGCCGTCGTCGTACCCGTTGCCGTTCTGGCTGATGACCGCGGTGATCATCTCGGGGGCGCTGAGGGCGAGTCGCCATCCGATCGGAGCGCCGTAGTCCTGCACGTAGATGGCGCAGCGGGTGACACCGAGCTCGGCCAGGAACGCTTCGGTGACGTCGGTGAGCGCGTCGAACGTGTACGGGAACGTGTCGGCGGGCGGGGCGTCGGAGTGGCCGAAGCCGATGTGGTCGGGGGCGATGACGTGGAACCGGTCGGCGAGTCGCGGGATCAGCCGGCGGAACATACGTGAGCTGGTGGGGTACCCGTGCAGGAGCAGCAGCGTCGGCGCGTCGTGGGGGCCGGCCTGTCGGTAGAAGACGCGGTGCCCTCGCACGGTGGCGTACCGGTGATGAACTTCGACCATCTCTAACCCTCTCGGAACTTCGTGGTGGTTATCTGGATTCAAGTGGACCCGATCTGCGATAACCTGTCAAGCGCGGCGAGAGGGTTAGTGGCGAGGGTGGGTGAGGTCACCGTGATCGACGAGCAGGCGCTGATCGAGGCGCTGAACAGCACACCCGTGGTGGACGGCCGGCCACAGGACCGGTGGGCCGACGACACCGCACTGCGGCAGTGGGCACACCGGCACGGAGGCTCCGGCGACCCGGCAACGACCACCTGGCTGCGGACCGCCAGAGACGCGCTGCAGACCGCCACCCGCGGTGCCGTGCCCGAAGCGGACCTGCGGCGGATCCTCGCCGGCGTCCAGCAGCTGCCCGAGGTCGACGCGTCGGGCCTGCGCTGGCGCCTGTGTGGGCCCCCCGACCGGATGCTCGCCGTGCAGCTGGTGCTCGCCTGGTTCGACGTACAGGCCCGGCTACCCGGCCGACTGCGGCCCTGCGACAACACCGAGTGCCGCCTGTTCCACCTGGACCGCAGCCGTGCCAACACCGCCCGCTGGTGCTCGATGAAGACCTGCGGCAACCGGCTGAAGGCGCGCCGACACCAACAACGCGCCCGCCGGGAGCCGGCACCCTGAACAGGGCAGCACGGTCCACCGCACGAACTCAGGATCCGGTTCGTTCGCCCATCGTTTCCAGCCTGGGGGCGCACCTGATCTGGCGGCTCGTCGTCGATGCCACCGCGACGACGGCCAGCCACGCCGCCAGGGCGGCGAAGGTCGGCACCGCGCCCAGGGTCTCCAGCGCTATGCCGCCGAGGAGGGCACCCACGGGGCGGGCACCCCAGCCGATCATTCGGGAGGCGCCGTTGACCCGGCCCTGGAGGCGGTCGGGGGTCAGGGCGTACCGGTAGGCGGCGGTGGTGGTGTTGAAGATCGGGCCCATCAGTGCGCCGACCGTGTAGACCGCCCCCAGCGTGAACACGGTCGGGGCCAGGGCCAACGCCGCCATCTGCGCGACCCACCACCAGAGCGCGCCGATCAGGACCACGTTCGGGGAGACGAGGCGTTGTACCGGCGGGGCCACCAGGGCACCGGCGATCGCGCCCACGCCGAAGAGCCCGAGCAGCACACCAACGGCGGTCGGGGACGCGCCGAGGTCAGTGGCGCGCACGATGACGGCCAGGCTGAGGGCGCTGAAGGCCAGGTTGCCAGCCGACGCGATCGCCACGAGGGCGCGCAGGAGATGCTGACGCCACAGCCAGCGGACACCCTCGGCGATCTCTGCCAGCAGGGGGCGACGCTGCGCCACCCGCTTCTCCTCCAGGTCCCGCCGAACCGGGGCGACCAGGGCGACGCCCACCACGTACGACACGGCGTCGGCGGCGAACGGCACCGCGTGGCCCAGCCCGAACAGCAGGCCGCCCAACGGGTGGCCGGCCAGGTCGGCACCCTGGTCGCGGGCCTGGTTCTGGGCGATCGCCGTCGGTAGTTGGGGTTTGGGTACCACGTGTGGCAGGGCGGCGGTCTCGGCGAGCAGGAAGAAGACGTACAGCGTGCCCTCGACGAAGGCCACGACCATGAGGTGACCGATCGTGACCCGTCCGAGCGCGACGGCCACCGCGACCGATGCCAGGGCCACCGCCCGGCCGGCGTCGGCGACGAGCATGATCCGTTTGCGGGGCCAGCGGTCGACCAGGGCACCCGCCGGCAGGAACCAGATCAGGAACGGGGCCGCCTGCGCGGCCGCCACCAGCCCGGCCTGCGCCGGTGAGCCGGTGACGGCCAGCACGAGCAGCGGGTACGCGAGGCCGCTGATCCGGGTGCCGAGCGTCGATACGACCTGGCCGGTCCACAGTAGGAGGAAGTCACGGTTTCGCCAGAGGGAGACCGGCACCGGACCAGTCTGGCAACCGGCCGAGGTTGGGCACAACCAAGATCATTTGATGTTCTGCTGGGATCGTGTCGGCGTGTCGGCCGGCTTTTCATCAAGTGATCATGGCTGGCCGGGCTGGTGCAGCCAGACCCGCAGGGCGCCGATCGGGGCGAAGCCGTGTGCTCGGGCGCGGGCGAGGTCGTCGCCCTGCTCGTAGCCGACCAGCGGCAGCCCCGGGGAAGTGGAGGGCTGCCTCGGTGATGGCGGTCGCCCGGATATCGGACTGTTCGCCGCTGTCAGCGGCGAACAGGTTGGACAGACCGACGACGTCGCCGTCACAGGTCAGGACGAAGCCGCCGGCGCGCCTGCCGGAACTATCAGACGCCCCAGTCCCGCCGGAGCACCGCCGCCTGTCCGCAGAACCGACCTGACCGCCCGTCGCGCTGGCCGGGCAAGCGCTACGCGCACACGGTTGCTCCGGTGCCGGTGCCAGCCGATCGCAAAGATCAGATGACGTAAATTCGGGTGACATGCCGAGGAACTCCCGCATTCTCGTCAGCTGATCTTGTGGCTGCGTCGGCTCCCTGGTGATGAGTATTCGTGTCCGTACCCCCGTCATACCTGCGACGGGCCACGACGAGCGGAGCGATGACCTGATAGGTGTGGAGACGCGGCTGACGTTCCTGCGGGCCTGGTGGCGTCGGGAAGAATGCTGAGTGGTGTCCGGGAGCCCGGTCGCACTGGGTCTTGCATCAGCGCAATGCGTCTGCGCTGCGTTCGCACCACTCGCGGAACGTCCCTGGCGCCCGGCCCGTGAGGTTCCGCACATCGTCGGTCACGTAGGCGGCGCGACCCTTACGGAACACCGTGTTCAGATATTCCAATGCCTGCGCCTGCTCGGCGGGCACACCCTTGGCGATCTGCGCCCGGGCAAACTCGCGAGGAGTGACTTCCTGGAAGTCGATCATCTGACCGGTCACCGCGGCGATTGTCGCCACCTGCTCACGAGAAGTCAGTGCTTCTGGCCCGGTCAGGGTGTAGCCCTTGCCGACGTGCCCGTCTTCGGTGAGCACGATGGCGGCGCAGCGGGCCACGTCCTCGGGGTCGATGACCGCCAGACGGCCCTCTCCGGTGGGGTCGACGACCTTGCCAGCGCGGATGCCGTCCAGCCACCACAGGGCATTGGATGCGAAGCCGTTGGGGCGCAGGTAGGTGACGCCCAGCCCGGACTCGCGCATGAGGTCCTCGCGCGCCGCGAGGGCTCCACCGATGACGGGATTGTCGCTGATCGGCATCAGCCGTGCACCGACCGAGGACAGCAGGACAATCCTGGTGTTGCCGGCGTTGCGCACGGCATCGATCATGACCTTGGTCTGGTCGGTTCCGCTGCCCACCTGCATGAGGAAGACGGCGTCCACGCCCTTGACGGCGTTGGCCACGTCGTCGGGGTCGCCGAGATCGCCGACGGCGCGCTCGATCTCGGCCGGCAGGTCGGCCGCCCGGGCAGGGTTGCGCACCAGGACTCGGACCGGGTGACCCTGTTCGTGCAGCTGCCGTGCAAGCAAGTTGCCGACGTTGCCTGTCGCTCCGGTGATGAGGTACATGTGTGTTCCTTCCGTAGTGATAATTACCAGGGCAGTTCGCCGTACCGATCGGCGAAGGTGCTGCTGGGGCCGCCGGGTGTGCCAGGAATCGACCTTGGCACCGGTTCCGGGCGGCAGCCTGGCCCACTTCGGGCCACCCACGCATCGATCGAAGGCCGGGAAGAAGGCCGACAATGGGGTGATGCACGACGCACCCAACTTCGCGGCGGTGCTGCGCTCCTGGCGCACCCGCCTGCAGCCGGCAGACGTGGGCCTGCCCTTCAGGTCAGGCACGCGCAGGACGGCGGGATTGCGCCGCGAAGAGGTCGCCTGGCTCGCTGGCATCTCACCGGACTACATCAAACGCCTCGAACAGGGCCGCGCGCATCCCAGCGTCGCTATCGTGCGCTCGCTCGCACGAACGCTGCGCCTGTCCGACGCTGAGTATGAACTGGCCTGCCGCCTGGCGGGGCACGCGCCCCAACCGGGCGGACTGGTGCCCCGGCACATCGGCCCCAGCGTGCAGCGCGTGCTCGACCGTCTCGCCGACACCCCGATCGCCGTCTTCGACGCGGCCTGGACCCTCATCCAGCACAACGATGTGTGGGCCGCGCTGACCGGCGACGACTGGCACGACCGCGATCTCCGGTCGGCGAACATCGTGTGGCGAACCTTCCACGACGACACGGGGCGCGTGCGGCATCCGGATCCGCAGGCGCACAAGGCGTCACTCGTGGCCGACCTGCGCGACGTGGCGACGCGCTACCCTGCCGACCGCGAACTGAAGGACATGATCGGCACGCTGCGGACATCGAGCCCTGAATTCGCGCGACTGTGGGAAGGCTCCGCCGTCGCGCACCACAGGAGCGAACGAAAGACCGTCGACAATCCGCACGTCGGCGAAGTCGAACTCGACTGCGATGTGCTGTCGGCGCACGGCGCCGACCTGCGCATCGTCGTCTACACAGCGGCACCTGGCAGCGAAGCGGCAGACAAGCTGCGACTGTTGACCGTCCTCGGCACCGAGATCATGACCCGTCGCCACTGATGTGCTCCCACTACAGGACATCTGGCGTGGCACCCGACACCACCGTGCTGATCGACGGATTCTGGACCAGCCTATACAGAGGGAAGCCGACTCAAGATCAGATGACGTAGAACCGTACGAAACGCCGGTGCAGGCCAGTATTTACGTCATCTGCTCTTGAACTTCGGTTAGGTGTGCGGCCACGGTGTCTCTACCGCTGGATCGGTTGGCGGGTTGGGACACGTCCGGTCGCACGGCCCCGGCGTTGTTCCGGCTTGAGTCGTTCTGTCCGTGTTGGAAATCGGACGTCGGCTGAGTTGCGGGACGAGCGCGACTCCTGATGATCTTGCGGGTGACTAGCCTCGAAGTTCATCGCT
>NZ_JBSWXD010000166.1:0-14146 GCF_056160425.1 Micromonospora sp. ABR4_055 | reverse complement strand
CGCGGGGCGCGGTCGCGCTCCCGCTGCCCGACCAGGACGTCGAACCAGCCGGCCACGGCTGGCGACTGGTGCTGCGTCAACCGCTGCCGATCGAGGAGCACAACGCCCAGATCTCGCTGCTCACCGGAATGGCTGCCGCCGACATCATGCTGCGGGCCGGCGTCGGTCTGCTGCGTACCATGCCGGCACCGCAACCGGCGGCGGTGACCCGGCTGCAGGCGGCGGCCCGTGCCCTGGGTGTCTGGTGGCCGCCGGGCGCAGCCGTCGGTGAGGTCACCGCCGGAGTAGACGCGGCACAGCCGCGCGGCGCCGCGTTCCTGGACCACGCCGCCGAGCTGCTGCGCGGTGCCCGGTACACCGCGTTCGCCGGCCAGCCGCCGGCAGAATCCGGCCACGGCGGGGTCGGTGCCCCGTACGCCCACGTCACCGCGCCGTTGCGGCGGCTGGCCGACCGGTACGCCACGGAGGTCTGCCTGGCGGTGACCGCTGGCCGGGAGGTACCCCCGTCGGTCGCCGAGGCGCTGCCCCGGCTGCCGGAGGTGATGGCCGGTACCGACCGGACCGCCGGTGCGGCGGCCCGCGCCGCGATCGACTTGACCGAGGCGGTGCTGTTGGCGAACCGGGTCGGTGCGGAGTTCGACGTTGCGGTGCTGGACGCCGACCCGGGCACCGCGAAGCGGGCGCCGCGCGGCACCGTCGCCCTCGACGAGCCGGCGGTGATCGCCCGCTGCACTGGCGCTCCACCGGTCGGCGAACGGGTCCGGGTCCGGCTGGTCACCGCCGACCCGGCCAGCCGGCGGGTGATCTTCCGGTACCCGGCCGACGAGCCTGGACCGGTCCCCGTCGCGGACGGCGGCTGACCACATCTCGGAGCAGGTGGTGGCCGGTGCGGAACCGGGTGGTGGTCGACGTCACGGTCCGGTCCCGTGCGGCCGTCCGGTGGGTGAGGATGAGCGGATGGGATATGACGCCAGCACACTGCCCGACGTCTCCGGCCTCACGGTCGGCATTATCGGCGGCACCGGCGACCAGGGACGGGGCCTGGCGTACCGGCTCGCCCGCGCCGGTCAGCCGGTCCGCATCGGGTCCCGCGACGGTACCCGGGCCGCCGCCGCGGCCAAGGAGATCGCCGCGTTGCCCGGGGTCGCGGCCGGGGTGATCAGCGGCGGCGGCAACGACGAGGTGGCCGGCGGGTCCGACTTGGTGATCATCGCGGTGCCGTGGGAGGGTCACGAGGCGACCGTCGCCGCACTGCGCGACCCGCTCGCCGGCAAGATCGTGGTCGACTGTGTGAACCCGCTCGGCTTCGACAAGCAGGGCCCGTACCCGTTGCCGGTGGCACAGGGCAGCGCCGCACAGCAGGCCGCGGCGCTGCTGCCCGACTCGCGGGTCTGCGCCGCCTTCAACCACCTGAGCGCGCCGTTGCTGGCCGACCCGAAGATCGAGCGGATCGACCTGGACGTCCTGATCTGCGCCGAGGACCGGGAGGCGGCGGCGGTCGTCGCCGCGCTCGCCGCCCGGATCCCGGACATGCGGGGCATCTACGCCGGCCGGCTGCGCAACGCGCACCAGATCGAGGCGTTCACCGCCAACCTGATCGCCATCAACCGCCGGTACAAGGCGCATTCCGGGGTGCGGGTCACCGATCTGTGAGCTCCGCCCAGTCCCGGCGGATCTCGCGATCCGCCGGGCCGGACGGTGACGGCGGTCGGTCAGAAGGTGTGTGCGGCGGTGGGGAACCGGCCGGCACGGACGTCGTCTGCGTACCGGCGGGTCGCGTCGGCGAGCACCCCGGCGAGGTCGGCGTAGGGCTTCACGAACCGCGGGGTCGGGCCGGACCGCATGCCGGACATGTCCTGCCAGACCAGCACCTGCGCGTCGGTCTCCGGGCCGGCGCCGATGCCGACCGTCGGCACCGGCAGGTCGTGGGTGATCCGCTTGGCGACCACCCCCGGCACCATCTCCAGCACCACGGCGAACGCGCCGGCCTCGGCGACCGCGTGGGCGTCGGCGATCACCTTGTCGGCGGCGTCGCCACGGCCCTGCACCCGGTAGCCGCCGATGGTGTGCTCCCGCTGCGGAGTGAAGCCGACGTGCGCCATCACCGGGATGCCGGCCCCGGTCAGCGCGGCGATCTGGTCGGCGACCCGCCGGCCGCCCTCGAGTTTGACCGCGCCGCAGCCGCCTTCCTTCATGAACCGTACGGCGGTGCGCAGCGCCTGCGTCGGCCCCTCCTCGTAGGAGCCGAACGGCAGATCGCCGACGACCAGCGCGCCCCGGGTGGCCCGGACCACGGCCCGGACCAGCGGCAGCAGTTCGTCGACGGTGACCGGCACGGTGGTCTCGTGGCCGAACACATTGTTCGCCGCGGAGTCGCCGACCAGCAGCACCGGGATGCCGGCCCGGTCGAAGATCGCGGCGGTGTACTGGTCGTACGAGGTGAGCATGGCCCACCGTTCGCCGCGTTCCTTGGCGGCGGCCAGGTCACGGGTGCGGACCCGGCGGCTGACCGGTCCGCCGTACAGTGCGACGGCCTCGGCCGGCGTGGCGGGATCGGCCGGCTCGGTGGACGTGGCTGACTGGCTGGGCCCGGCGCCCGGCGTGGATCGGGACATCGTCGTCTCCTCTCACCCTCGTGGCCGCGGTCGCGGTCCCCGGGGTACGTCCCGATGGTGCCACCGGTGGCACCGGCGCGGAGAGGCTTCAGTGCAGGAATTCACACCTCACCCGGCACCCGGTGGGTCTCATCCGTCGCCGGGCTCCCGCCACCGGTTGGTGATCGGCAGCCGTCGATCGCGGCCGAATGCCTTGATCGATATCTTGGTGCCGGGTGCCGACTGCCGCCGCTTGTATTCGGCGAGGTCCACCATCCGCAGCACCCGGTCGACCAGCGCCGGATCGTGCCCGGCGGCGACCAGGTCGTCGCGGCCGGCATCGCCGTCGATGTAGCCGGTGAGCACCCCGTCGAGGAGCGCGTAGTCGGGCAGCGAGTCGGTGTCGAGCTGACCGGGCCGCAGCTCCGCGCTGGGTGGTTTGGCGATCGAGTTCTCCGGGATCGGTGGTTCGTCGCCGCGTCGCACGGCGTCGTCGTTGCGCCACCGGGCCAGCGTCCACACCAGCGACTTCCAGACGTCCTTGATCGGGTTGAAGCCGCCGACCGAGTCGCCGTACAGGGTGGAGTAGCCGACCGCCAGTTCGCTCTTGTTGCCGGTGGTCAGCACCAGGTGGCCCTCCTGGTTGGACAGTGCCATCAGGATCACCCCGCGTACCCGGGCCTGCAGGTTCTCCACGGCCAGCCCGGAGAGCGAGATGTTGGCCAGGAACGGGTCCACCATCGGTTGGATCGGCTCGATCCGGTAGTCCAGGCCGGTCCGTTTGGCCAGTTCGGCGGCGTCGGCCCGGGAGTGTTCAGAGGAGAACTGACTGGGCAGCGAGACGCCGACGACCCGGTCCGGGCCGAGCGCGTCCACCGCGATCGCAGCCACCACCGCCGAGTCGATCCCGCCGGACAGCCCCAGCACCACCGAGGAGAAGCCGTTCTTGCGGACGTAGTCGCGCAGCCCGAGCACCAGCGCCGACCAGATCTCCGCCTCGGTCGGCAGCGGCTCGGCGACCCCGCCGCTGACCGGCCCACCCGTCGGGTCGACCGGCCGGTCACCGACCGCCACCCGGTCGACGGTCATCCGGTCCGGGCCGTCCGGGGTCTCCGGGGTGGCCGTCGCGTCGGCGGTCTCCGGGGTCGCGGCGCGGTCCTGCGCCGGGGCGTCCGCGGCCGGCAGCGTCAGGTCGTGCAGCAGCAGATGCTCGACGAACTGCGGCGCGCGGGCCAGCAGTGTGCCGTCCGCGGCGACGATCATGGAGTCGCCGTCGAAGACCAGTTCGTCCTGGCCGCCGACCAGGTTGACGTACGCCACGGTGGCGCCGGCCTCGGCGGCCCGCCGCCGCACCAGTGGCAGCCGGGCGTCGTCCTTGTCCAGCTCGTACGGCGACCCGTTGACCGTGACGACCAGGCCGACGCCGGCGCGGCGGGCGGCGGTGAACGGTCCGCCGGCCTGCCACAGGTCCTCGCAGATGGTCAACGCCACGTCGACCCCGCCGACGCGCACGACGGTCAACGCGGTGCCCGGCACGAAGTAGCGGTCCTCGTCGAAGACGCCGTAGTTGGGCAGGTGGTGTTTGAAGTAGGTGGCCGCCACGGTGCCGCCGTGCAACACGGCGAGGGCGTTGCGCGGACCCCGGCCGGGGTCGGCCTCGGCGCTGATCGCGGCCGGCCCGTCGGCGTCGAGGTAGCCGACCAGCACGGGTACGTCGCCGAACCCGTCGGCGGCCAGGTCGGCGGCGAGTTGCCCGACGCCGGACCGGGCGGCGGCGACGAACGACTCCCGGAACACCAGGTCCTCCACCGGGTAGCCGGTGAGCATCATCTCCGGGAACACGACCAGTTGCCCGCCGGCGTCCACCGCCGTACGGGTGTAGTCGCGGACCAGTCGGGCGTTGCCCGGTAGATCGCCAACGGTGGGGTTGACCTGGGCGAGGGCGATGCGCAGCGTCGGCATGTCGCTATCTTCCCCCAGCGCGACTCCGACCACCCCGCCGGTCGCAGACGCATTGCGGTGGGGACCGGTCAGGTGACTGTGCGGACATGCCCCGGTGCGCCCCGGTGATCGTGGTCTAATATCCCCTTCGTGACGATTGGTAGCAAAGAGCCGGAATGGTATGGACTGTCGGCTGGCCCCGCCAGGTGCGCGACCGGAGCGGTCCCGTAACGTCGGTGTAACGAGGTCGGTAAAGACTGGGCAGCTCAGGTGGGAGCCGACAGCACCTGGTCCTGCGCTGGAGGGCAGCAGCGCGGAGAATGGAACCGGTCCGGGCAGACCAGTGTCACGAGGGGTAGACGTGGACCGTCAGCAGGAGTTCGTGCTCCGTACTCTGGAAGAGCGCGACATCCGTTTCGTTCGGTTGTGGTTCACCGACGTGCTCGGCACGCTCAAGAGCGTCTCGGTCGCGCCGGCGGAGCTTGAGGCAGCATTCGAAGAAGGCATCGGCTTCGATGGCTCCGCCATCGAAGGGTTCGCCCGGGTCTTCGAGTCCGACATGGTCGCCATGCCGGATCCCACCACATTTCAGGTTTTCCCGTTCGAGGGCGGCGTCAGCGGCGAGAGCGCCCGGATGTTCTGCGACATCCTGCTGCCCGACGGTACGCCGTCCTGGGCTGATCCCCGGCACGTGCTGCGCCGGGCGTTGTCCCGGGCCGCCGACAAGGGCTTCACCTTCTACACCCATCCCGAGATCGAGTTCTTCCTGCTGGAGAACAGCCCGGCCGACGGGTCCACCCCGGTGCCGGTCGACTCCGGCGGCTACTTCGACCACACCACCCACGCGGTGGCCCGTGACTTCCGCCGCCAGGCGGTGCTCGCCCTGGAGCGGATCGGCATCTCGGTCGAGTTCAGCCACCACGAGGTGGCTCCCGGCCAGCAGGAGATCGACCTGCGCTACGCCGACGCGTTGACCACCGCCGACAACATCATGACCTTCCGCCACGTGGTCAAGGAGGTCGCCCTGTCGCACGGCGTCGCGGCGACCTTCATGCCCAAGCCCTTCACCGACCAGCCGGGCAGCGGGATGCACACCCACCTGTCGCTGTTCGAGGGCGAGCGCAACGCCTTCCACGACGCCGGCGATCCGATGAAGATCTCCAAGGTCGCCAAGGCGTTCATCGCCGGACTGCTGGTGCACGCCCGCGAGTACACCGCGGTCACCAACCAGTGGGTCAACTCCTACAAGCGGCTGTTCCCGCAGGCGCTGCCGGACCGGATCACCGAGTCCCCGGCGTACGTGTGCTGGGGGCACCTGAACCGGTCCGCGCTGGTGCGGGTTCCCGCGTACGGCAAGCCGAACTCGGCCCGGGTCGAGGTCCGCTCGCTGGACTCGGCGACCAACCCGTACCTGGCCTTCGCGGTGATGCTCGGCGCCGGCCTCAAGGGCATCGAGGAGGGCTACGAGCTGCCGCCGGGCTCCGAGGACGACGTGTCGGCGCTGTCCGCCGCCGAGCGCAAGGCGATGGGGTACGAGTCGCTGCCGGAGAACCTCTCCGAGGCCATCGAGGTGATGGCCAGCTCGGAGCTGATCGCCGAGGTGCTCGGCGAGCACGTCTTCGACTTCTTCCTGCGCAACAAGCGCTCCGAATGGGAGCAGTACCGCCGCGAGGTCACCCCGTACGAGCGTCGCCGCTACCTCGGCGCGCTCTGAGCAGGCTGGCGCCGCCACGCTATCGTCCCTCCCGACACTCGCCGCCCCCGCGGCGACCCGATCGGGAGGAACGTGCGTGCTGGAGGATCTGCTCACCGGAGCTTGGCAGAGCATCGTCTTCGGAGCGGTCGGCGTCGCTCTGATGGCGGCCGGCTTCGTGGTGGTCGACTGGCTCACCCCTGGGAAGTTGCGCGAGCTGATCTGGGTTCAGCGCAACGGCAACGCGGCGCTGCTGCTCGCCGCCAACCAGCTCGGCGTCGCCGGCATCGTCTTCACCGCGATCCTGACGAGCTACCCGTCGTTCACCAAAGGGCTCGCCTCGACAGTCCTCTTCGGACTGATCGGGCTCGGCATCATGGCGTTGGCCTTCGCCGTGCTCGACTGGCTGACCCCCGGCCGGCTCGGCGCGGTGGTCTGCTCCGACGAGCCGCACCCCGCCGCCCGGGTCAGCGCCGCGTCGCACTTCGGCGCCGCCCTGATCGTCTGCGCCTGCATCGCCTGAGCCGGCTCGTCGTCCCCGGCCGCCGCCGGCCGGCGCGAAGACGATCCTGGCGCCGGAGCAACCCCGCGAAGGGCGTTCCGGCGCCAGGACCTTTCGGGGGCGGGATCGGGTCAGGTGCCGTCCGGCGACTCGGCGGCGTTCGGCTCCTCGTCCGTACCGCCCATCGGGCCGCCACGGCCCGGACCACCGCCGCGTCCGGGGCCGGCGAGCACCCCTTCCTCGTACGCCTTGAGCGCCGCGTCGGCCTCGGCCCGGGTGAGCTTCCCATCGGCGACCGCCGCGTCGAGCCGCTCCTGCAGCGCGGCCTGCCGGTCGGCCGTCCCCTCCGGCCGATCTCCGCGTTCGGGCCGGTCGCCGGCCCGCTCCTCACGGACCTTCTCCAGGGCGGCGGTGACGTCGTCGGCGGAGACGCCGAGTTCCGCGGCCAGCGCCTCAGCCAACTCGGTCGTCTTCGCCGCCCGGCGCTCCTCGCCGGTCGATCCGTCGGCGCTGGCACTTGCACTCGGCTCGGCGCCCTCCTGCGCGAAGGCGATGGTCGGCGCCGCGATCCCGACGCTGAGCACGCCCGCCGCAGCCAGGCCGGCGAGCGCCCGCTTCCTCGTGATCCTTCTGGACAAGTCGACCTCCGGATGTCGTCTCGGTGTGGTGCGATGACCTGACCGACGGTGCCCGGCCGCCCTCAACGCAACCCGTGCCGAAGCTGTCAGTGGGCTGAGAGTCCGGCCAGCTCAGGTCAGCGCACGGCGGGGGAGACCGTGAGGGTGCCGGCGGCGGCGTCGAGGGTGGCTGGTACGCCGAGGCCGACGGTGCGTGGGGTCTGCCCGTGCCCGAGCGGCAGCCCACCGAGCACCGGTACACCGAGGTCGCCCAGCCGCTCGCCCAGCACCTGCGCGACGTCCACCCCGTGCCGGTCGGCACAGTCGGTGAACTGGCCGACCGCGACCCCGGCCAGGTGCTCCAGCGCACCGGCCCGGCGCAGCTGGGTGAGCAGCCGGTCCACCCGGTACGGCGGCTCACCGATCTCCTCGATCAGCAGGATCGCCCCGGTCAGGTCCGGCAGGTCGGCGGTGCCCACCGAGGCCGCGAGCACGGTCAGGTTGCCGCCGAGCAGGGTGCCGTCGGCCCGACCCGGCACCAGCACCGCCGCGCCGGCCTCGTCCGGCGACCGGGTGAGCACCGTCGGCACCGGCTCCATCAGCGCCCGGCGCAGCGACCCGGCGGACACCGCCGGGGTCCGCTCGTCGTCCCATGCCGCCACCGGCCCGTGCAGCGTCGCCAACCGGGCACCCCGCCACAGCGCCAGGTGCAGCGCGGTGATGTCCGAGTAGCCGCAGACCACCTTCGGATCCCGGCGTACCGCCGCCATGTCCAGCAGGTCCACCACCCGCTGGGTGCCGTAGCCGCCCCGGGCGCAGACGACGCCCCGTACCGCCGGATCGGCGAACGCCTCGGCGAGATCGGCGGCCCGCTGCCGGTCGGTGCCGGCCAGGAAACCGTGCCGGCCCAGCGCGTGCCGGCCCAACCGGGGCCGCAGGCCCCAGGCAGCCAGCACGGCCATCCCCCGCTCGACCGGCTCCGCTGCGACCGGCCCACCCGGGGCCACGATCCGGACCTCGTCACCGGGTCGCAGCGCGGGCGGGTGCAGCGTCGGAGCGCCAGGTCGGACCGGCTCAGCCGCTGGGGAACGCGGCTCGCCACCTCGGCGGTCGGCCGGTCGCGGGTCGGTCACCGGCGCGAGACTACGCGAGGTTCCCGGTCCGAGCGAGCAGATCTGGTCCCGGTCCGAGCGAGCAGATTTTACGAGTACGCAACCGCGAGCACGCAGGCACCACCTACGGTCACCGCCCCGGCCGATTGGATAGCCTCGACACGTGGGCAGCGCTCTGGTGATCGAGAACGACCCGACCGACGACCTGCGACGGCTGGGGGAGTGGCTCGCCGAAGCCGGCCTGCCGATCGAGGTGTGCCGCCCGTACGCCGACGACCCGGTCCCGGCCGACCTGGCCGACCGACCGGCGGTGATCGTCCTCGGTGGCCGTCCGTCCGCAGTCGGTCCGGACCCGGCCGCCAGCTGGCTGCCTGCGGTCGAAGGGCTGCTGCGCAAGGCCGTCCGCCACCGGATCCCGACCCTCGGCATCGGGCTCGGTGCCCACCTGCTCGCCACCGCGCACGCCGGCACCGTCGAACGCAGCGCCGCCGGCCCGGAGATCGGGCCCGCGCTGGTCGGCAAGCGCGACGCCGCCGCCACCGACCCGCTGTTCCGGTTTGTGCCCCTCGCACCCGACGTGCTGCAGTGGCACGTCGACGAGATCACCGAGCTGCCCCACGGCGCGGTGCTGCTCGCCGCCTCCACGCACTACCCCCACCAGGCATTCCGCCTCGGTGACCGGGCCTGGGGGCTGCAGTTCCACATCGAGTGCGACCGGGACATGGTCAGCACCTGGGCGGCTGGGTCCACCATCCTGACCGAGCTGCGCCTGCCCGCCGACGTGGTCGTCGACGCCTGCGTCGAGGTGCTCGGTGACATCGAGGAGGTCTGGCAACCGTTCGCCGTCCGGTTCGCCGCGCTCGCCCTCGGCCAGCTGCCCGACTCGGACATCCCCCGGACCCTTCCGCTGCTCGGCAGTTAGGCCCCCGATGACCAGACCGACCAGTGCCACCGGCCGGCTCGCCCGGTACGGCTTCGACGTCAGCGGTACAGACACCGTCCGGGCCGCCGACCTGCTCGGCCCCGACGGGCTCGGGTTGTGGCAGGTGCAGGCGCAGCAGCCGGTCGACCCGCCGGCCGCCGAACTGTTGACCGCGCTGTCCCGGGCCGCCGACCCCGATCTGGCGCTGCGTCAGCTGCACCGGCTCGTCGAGGCGCAGCGGCGCGACGCCGCCACCGGCAACGACGACACCGGCAACGGCACCGGTGGCGCCGGTGCCGGCGGGTCGCCGGTGCTCGACGCCCTGCACGCCGACCCGGGGCTACGTCGGCGGCTGATCGCCGTCCTCGGTGCCTCGTCCAGTCTCGGCGACCATCTGGTCGCCAACCCGGACCAGTGGTCGGTGCTCGCCACCGAGAACGGAGTGGCCCCCGCCGCCGACGGTGTCCTCGACGTCGCCCCGGCCATCACCGATGCCGACGCCGCGTCGACCCCGCTGGTCGGCGCGGCGGCAGTCACCGCGCTGCGCCGGGCGTACCGGTTGGCCCTACTGCGGATCGCGGCGGCCGACCTGACCGGCGGGCGGTGTCTCGAACAGACCATGGCGGCGTTGTCCGCGCTGGCCGACGCGACCCTGTCCGCCGCGTACGCCATCGCCGTCGCCGAGCTGCCCGACGGCAGCGATCCGCCCGGCCTCGCCGTGGTGGCGATGGGCAAGTGCGGCGGCGACGAGCTGAACTACGTCTCCGACGTGGACGTGATCTTCGTCGCCGCCGACGACGCCGACCTGACGGTCGCCACCACCGTCGCCACCCGGTTGATCCACATCTGCGGGTTGGTGGCCTGGCCGGTGGACGCCGCACTGCGCCCGGAAGGCAACCGGGGGCCGTTGGTCCGTACCCTCGCCAGCCACCTCGCCTACTACCAGCGGTGGGCCCGGACCTGGGAGTTCCAGGCGTTACTCAAGGCCCGGCCGGCGGCCGGCGACCGTGACCTCGCGCAGGAGTGGATTCGGCTGCTGTCGCCGCTGGTCTGGCACGCCGCCGAGCGTCCGGAGGCGGTCGAGGACGTGCGGGCCATGCGCCGCCGGATCATCGAGAACGTCCCGCCCCGCGAGCTGGAACGCGAGATCAAACGCGGCCCCGGCGGGCTGCGCGACATCGAGTTCGCCGTCCAGCTGCTGCAGCTGGTGCATGGTCGGGTCGACGAGACGCTGCGGGCCCCCGGCACGCTGCCCACCCTGCGGGCCCTGGTCGCCGGCGGGTACGTCGGCCGCGCCGACGGCGAGGCGTTGCTGCGTGGCTACCGGTTCCTGCGCGGTGTCGAGCACCGGCTGCAACTGCAGGGGCTGCGCCGTACCCACACCGTGCCGGCCGACCCGGTGGCGCTGCGCTGGCTCGCCCAGGCCCTCGGCTACGCCTCGACCCCCGAAACCGACGTCGTCGAGGCGTTCCGGGCCGACTGGGTCAGTCACGCCACCGAGGTACGCCGCCTGCATGCCAAACTGCTCTACCGGCCGCTGCTCGAATCCGTCGCCCGGGTGCCGGCCGAGTCGCTGCGGATGACCCCGCAGGCCGCCCGGCGTCGGCTCGAGGTGCTGGGCTTCGCCGACCCGGCCGGGGCGCTGCGGCACCTGGAGGCCCTCACCGGCGGCGTCTCCCGGACCGCCGCCATCCAGCGCACGTTGCTACCGGTGCTGCTGCAGGAGTTCGCCGACGCCCCCCAGCCGGACCGAGGGCTGCTGAGCTACCGGCAGGTGTCCGACAAGCTCGGCAGCACCCCCTGGTATCTGCGGCTGCTGCGCGACGAAGGCCTGGTAGCCGGCCGGCTCGCCCGCACTCTCGGGCTGTCCCGGTACGCAGCCGACCTGCTGGCCCGCGAGCCCGAGGCGCTGCGGATGCTGGCGTCCGACGCCGAGCTCACCCCGCGCGACGCGGCGGTGCTGCGCACCGGCTTCGACGCCGCCGCGGCCCGCCACCTCGGCAGCGGTGGCGGCGAGCCGCCGGATCCGGTCCAGGCGGTCCGCGCCGTGCGGGCCCTGCGCCGCCGCGAACTGCTCCGGCTGGCCTGCGCCGACGTGCTCAACCGGGCCGGCGCTCTGGCCCCGGCCCGGGAGGCCCGGGGCCGGCTCGAAGTGGCCGCCGTCGGTGCCGGGCTGTCCGCCGTGGCCGACGCCACGCTCGCCGCCGCGCTGCGGGTCGCGGTCGAGACCGTGCCGCCGCCGGGCGGTCTGCGGTTCGCGATCATCGGCATGGGCCGCCTCGGCGGGTACGAGATGAGCTACTCCTCCGACGCCGACGTGCTCTTCGTCTACGACCCGCCGCCCGGCCTCGCCGACGACGAGGCCAGCGCGGCCGCCCGCGCGGTCGCCGAGGAGCTGCGCCGACTGCTCGGCATGCCGGCCCCCGACCCGCCGCTCGGGGTGGACGCCGACCTGCGCCCCGAGGGCCGGCAGGGGCCGCTGGTGCGCAGCCTCGCGGCGTACGCCCAGTACTACGCCCGGTGGGCGAAGGTGTGGGAGGCGCAGGCGCTGCTGCGGGCCCGGTTCGTCTGCGGCGACCCGTCGCTGGGCGAGGAGTTCGTCGCCGTCGCCGACCCGGTCCGCTACCCGGCCGGCGGGTTGAGCCGGGAGCAGGTCGTCGAGATCCGCCGGATCAAGGCCCGGGTGGAGACCGAACGACTGCCGCGCGGCGCCGACCCGGCCACCCATACCAAGCTCGGCCGGGGCGGGCTCGCCGACGTCGAATGGGCGGTGCAGCTGACCCAGCTGCGGCACGGGCACGCGGTGCCGGCGCTGCGTGACACCCGTACCCTGGTCGCGCTGGCTGCGGCCCGTGACGCCGACCTGGTCGACCGGGCCGACGCGACCGCGCTGCGCGACGGTTGGGTCCTCGCCTCCCGGGTCCGCGACGCGTTGATGCTGGTCCGGGGCCGGGCCACCGACCAGCTGCCCCGGCACGGTGCCGAGCTGGCCGGGGTGGTCCGGTTGCTCGGCGGCACCGACCCCGGCCAGTTCCTAGACGACTACCTGCGGACCGCCCGCCGCTGCCGGGCCGCGGCGGAGCGGGTCCTCGGTGCCTGACCGCTGCGGCGAGCCCGGGACGCGGTACCACCTCATCCGCTACGTCGGCCTGGCCGGCGCGGTCGCCCTCGCGGTCGCCGCCGGCCTGGGCGGCGCGCTGCCCGAACCACCGGCCGCCGGCTGGGCGGTCTTCACCAGCGGAACCGGCGTGCTCAGCGTGCTCGCCTGGGCCGCCGGCACCGGCGCGATGACGTGGGCCTGGTGGTCGGCCCAGCACGGCGTGCCGTCGGTACAGTGGGCGTTGACCACCGTCGGCCTCTGGGTGGTGCCGCTGCTGGTGGCACCGCCGCTGGGCAGCCGGGATGCCTACTCGTACGCCTGCCAGGGCTGGATCCTGCGCGACGGCGGCGACCCGTACGCCGGGGTGACCGGGCAGGGCTGTCCCTGGGTCGACGCGGTCGCCCCGCTGTGGCGCGACACCCCGGCCCCGTACGGGCCGCTGTTCGTCTGGCTCGCCGGGCTGGCGGTGGCGGTCGGTGCCGGCCTGACCGGCGCCCTGCTGGCGTTGCGGTTGACCGCCGTGGCCGGGCTGGTGCTGGTGGCGGTTGCGCTGCCCGGCCTGGCCGCCAGGTGCGGCCTGCCGGCCGGCCGGGCGCTGTGGTTGACCGTCGGCTGCCCGGTGGTGCTCATCCACCTGGTGTCGGGGGCGCACAACGACGCGTTGATGGTCGGCCTGCTGGTCGCGGCGCTGTGGGTGATCGCCGCCGGATCGGCCCGCCGGCCCGCGATGGCGGCCGTCGCCGGCGGGCTGCTGCTCGGGCTGGCCGTCGCGGTGAAGGCGACCGCGCTGGTGGTGGTGCCGTTCGCGGCGGCACTCGCGGTGGCCGGGCCGCGCCGCCCGGCCGCCCTGGTGCGGGCCGGGGCGCTGGTGGTGGCGGGGGTGGTCGGCGCGGTCACAGCCACCACCGTGCTGTCCGGGCTCGGCCTGGGCTGGGTGGACGGGCTGACCCACAGCGGCGACTCGCGGCAGTGGATTTCGCCGCCGACCGCCGTCGGGCTGCTGATCGACTACCTGGGGCGGCTGTTCGGGGTGCGACTGGACGCGGTCGGGCCGGCCCGCGCGGTGGGCCTGGCGCTGCTCGCCGGCTTCCTGATGTGGCTGTGGTGGCGGGTGTGGCGTGGCGGTGGACCGTTGGCCGGCTGGCGGGGCCCGGACAGTCGTGCCGTGCCGGTGGCGGACTCCGTCGGCCCACCGCAGACCTGGGACCGGGGGACCGTGGTGTTCGGGGCGGGGCTGGCGTTGGCCGCCACGGTGCTTGCCGCGCCGGTCGTCTACCCGTGGTACCTCAGCTGGCCGTTGGCGCTGCTGGCCGGTGCCGCGTACCGCACCGGGTGGTTTCTGGTGCCGGTGGCGGTCGCCGGTTTCCTGGTCCTGCCGGACGGCACGGGGGTCGCCGCGCTCACCAAGGCGCCGGGCACGGTCGCCATGTGCGCCCTGATCGTGGTGCTGGTGGTGCGGGCGGTCCGGTCCGCCCGGCGCCCCGGGGCGAGCTGACGGGCGGCTGGAGGAGGTCCGGGCAACGAAACGGCGGTGGGGGGGGGGAGAAGAGCCCACCCCCCCCCCCCCCCCCCCCCCCCCCCCCCCCCCCACCCCACCCCCCCCCCCCCCCCCCCCCCCCCCCCCCCCCCCCCCCCCCCCCCCCCCCCCCCCCCCCCCCCCCCCCC
>NZ_JBSWXD010000165.1:0-14205 GCF_056160425.1 Micromonospora sp. ABR4_055 | reverse complement strand
AACTCTTCACGAGACAGATCCTCCGACACCGACACGCCAAGATCAAACCACAACGGACAGAACGGCGTCGAGCCGGTCGAACCCCGTCACTCAACCCGCGCTGACCGTCACTCTTCGCGCACCACCTGAATGTTTACTTCGCCGGGAGTGTCATTGGCTTTTCCGTAGGCGAGGCGGGTGTCGACCTTCCCCGGCGACGCCGCGTTGACGAGGATGTTGTGCTCGTGTAGCTCTGCGGCGAGGATCTGGGTGAACGCGTTGACGCCTGCTTTGGAGACTCGGTAGGAGACGCTGCCGGTGCCCATTTCGGCGGACGTACCCATGTGGCTGGTGACGTTGACGATCCGGCCGTACCCATTTCGCTTCATCTCCGGGATGGCGGCGGTGCAGCAGCGCCAGGTGCCGATGAGGTTCGCGTCGAGGGTCGCAGCGACCTTCTCCATGTCGGCCGCGCTGGCTGCCTGGCCTCGGTCGATGGCGATGGCAGCGTTGTTGACCAGGACGTCGAGCCGGCCGTACTGGTAGCCGACGTCGGCCATGGCGCGCGCGACGCTGGCGGGGTCGGTGATGTCGAGCTGGTGGCCGGAGGCAGGCAGGCCGAGGCCGGTCAGCTCGGCGGCGGTGCGCTCTGCGGCTTCGACGCTTCTGGCGGTGACCACGACGTGGAGGCCGGCCTGTGCAAGCTGCTGGGCGATTGCTCGGCCGAGCCCTCGGTTGGCTCCGGTGACGACGGCTACCCGCTGGACGTCCGATGTCATGGTGCTATGCGACCAGACCCCGTACGCGTTCGTCCAACTCGCGGGTGGCGGGGGTGTCGTACTTGGTAAGGCGGCTGTGGATGCCCATCAGCCGGTGATGATTCCGTAGCGAGCGGGTCTTCACGACCTCGGGTGCTGCGCGGTGTACGTAGGCGCAGGCTTGTTCGACGTCGCCGAGGCTGGCGGCGACGTCTGCTCGCCAGATCAGGTAGGTGGCGCGGTCCCGGCTACGGGTCGTGGGTTGCAGATCCAAGGCTTGGGCGAGCCAGCGGTCGGCGTTCTGGTACCGGTCGAGCATCAGGTAGCAGGCCGCGACCTGAGCGCAGTACTCGGCTTGGTCGAAGTAGCCCGCCCAGGCAGGGCCGGGCTCGTCGTCTGCTCGGGCCATGTGCGTTTCGGCGCTGGTGAGGCAGCGCTCCGCTGCACTGGCGTCGTTGAGGGCGGCGTGGGCGCGGGCCTGGCGCGTGGCGAACATCGCCAGGACCCGCGCGGGAGCGTCCCCGGCTCCGTTGACGGCGGCGGTTGCCAGTGCGAGTGCTTCGTCTGCCCGGTCGCTGTCGACTCGCTGCAGACTCATGCACTTCAGAATGTTCGCGCCGGCGGTTCGGTCGTCGGCGAGGTGCGCGGTGTGCAGCGCGGCGACCCAGTAGCGCTCGGCTGCGGCCTGGTGGCCGGCGTCGAAGCTGGCCCAGCCTGCGATCCTGCCGAGTTCGGTGGCGACTGCGAACATCCGTCGGCGGATGCTGTCGGCGTAGGAGCTGTTGTTCAAGAGGTCGGTGACGAGTCGCAACTCCGCGTCCACGACGTCACGGACGCTGCCGCCGCCGAGGAGCGCGTCGATCTGCCGGAGAGTGGGGAGGCGCTGCTCGAAGCAGTCGACGAGCGAGGCGTCGAGTGGGCCGCCGTCCAGCCCCGAACGCAACGGTGGCGGATCAAGCGTGAGCCACTGCTGTGCGAGTGTCGCCGCCGCGCCGACACCGAGGATCATGAACCCGCGCCGATCCAACACTGCTGCTCCCGCCGTCTCTCTCAACAGCGTCAATCCGCCGTCCATCGTCCAAGGGGTGTCGGTATCGATCCGCTGACCGACCGGTAGCCAATGGGGCCAGCCCAGCTCGCGGACCGCCTGACGCGGTACGCCCAACTCGTCGGCGAGCGCGCACTGAGTTGCGAGGTCGGGCACGACGCCCCAACGCTCCCAGCGCCACGCTTTCTCGCGTCGGGCAGCGGTGTTCAGCCGCCGGCGCGGGCCTGCGGCGACCGGCACGGACCGTACGCGCACTACACGTTCACCGCCGGCCGCGTGGAGCCGACCGGCCGGCACCACCATCTGGCGTTCCTGGCGGCGGCACCCTGGCTGAGACGGCGAGGCATCGGGTCGGCGCTGCTGGCCGCGCATCATGCCCGGCTCGACCGGATCGGGATGCCGGCCGTGGTCGAGGCGAGCAGCCAGCGACAGCGGGTGTTCCACGAACGCCACGGCTACCGGATCGTCCGGGTGGCCCACCTGCCGGCCGGCGGCCCACCGCTGTGGGCGATGCGCCGCTCCGGTGACCCGGTCGACCAACCGCCCATGGCGGTAGCCCGGCGTGTCGGCTGAGCCAGAAGAGCCGCAGCGCCTCGTCGATGTAGAGGCTGAGATACCTCAAACCTGCGTCATAGGGTGTCTCAGCCTCACATCGACGCGTGCCGGCGAGGAACCGACCGGCCTGGTCGGGTCACCAGTTGTGCATCGACCCGTCGGTGAGGCGGTTGACCGGCAGCGAGGCCGGCGCGTACGGGTAGCGCGCCGCCGCTGACTCGTCGATGTCGACGCCGAGCCCGGGTTCCTCGCCGGGGTGCAGGTAGCCGTCGGCGAAGTGGTACGAGTGCGGGAACACCTCGTCGGTGGCCTCGGTGTGCCGCATGTACTCCTGCAGGCCGAAGTTGGGGATGCTCAGGTCGACGTGCAGCGCGGCGGCCATGCAGACCGGCGACAGGTCGGTGGCGCCGTGCGATCCGCTGCGGACGTGGTGCAGCGCGGCCAGGTCGAAGATCCGCCGCAGGTGGCTGATCCCGCCGGCTCGCACCACCGTGGTACGGACGTAGTCGATCAGCTGCTCGGTGATCAGCTGCTGGCAGTCGAAGATGGTGTTGAAGACCTCCCCGACGGCGATCGGGGTGGTCGTGTGCTGGCGGATCAGCCGGAAGCCCTCCTGCAGCTCGGCCGGGACCGGGTCCTCCAGCCAGGTCAGCCGGTACGGTTCCAGGTCCTTGCCGAGCCGGGCCGCCTCGATCGGGGTGAGCCGGTGGTGGGCGTCGTGCAGCAGCTTCAGGTGCGGGCCGAACTCGTCGCGTACCGCCGCGAAGACCTGCGGGGTGTGCACCAGGTAGCGCTCGGTCGACCAGGTGGTCTCGGTGGGGATCACGGCGTCGGCCGGCTCGTAGAACATCCGGTCCTTGCCGACGCCGTAGGTGGCCGGCAGGCCCGGGACGGCGGTCTGCACCCGCACCGCCCGGTAGCCGAGGTCGACGTAGCGGGCCACCTCGGCGAGCACCTCGGGGACCGTCTCGGCGTTGGCGTGGCCGTAGACGGTGACCCCGTCGCGGCAGCGACCGCCGAGCAGCTGGTAGACCGGTAGTCCGGCGGTCTTTCCCTTGATGTCCCACAGCGCGGTGTCGACTGCCGCGATGGCGCTCATCGTGACCGGACCGCGCCGCCAGTAGGCACCCCGGTACAGGTACTGCCAGGTGTCCTCGATCCGGCTCGCGTCCCGACCGATCAGCGTCGGCACCACGTGGTCACGCAGGTAGCTGGCGACGGCCAGTTCGCGGCCGTTGAGGGTGGCGTCGCCGACGCCGGTCACACCGTCCGAGGTGACGATCTTCAAGGTGACGAAGTTGCGGCCCGGGCAGGTCACGATCACCCGGGCGTCCACGATCCGCATCGACCAGTCTCCTCGTCTGCGCGGCCGGCTGCCGCTCGCCGCCGAGGTTAGCCGAACCGACGATGCCGGGAGATCCGTGCGGCGGGAAGATCCGGGCGGGTACCCGGGTTGGGCACAGGTGTGATCGACGTTCCGCTCTCCGTCCTCGACGTGGCCCCGGTCGCCGCCGGCAGATCCGCCGGTGAGGCGCTGCGGCACACCACCGAGCTGGCCCGCCGGGTCGAGCAGCTCGGCTACCACCGGTTGTGGGTGGCCGAACACCACAACATGCCAGCCATCGCAAGCTCGGCACCGGCGGTGCTGCTCGCCCACCTGGCCGCGGCCACCTCGACGATCCGGGTCGGCTCCGGCGGGGTGATGCTGCCCAACCATCCGCCGCTGGTGGTCGCCGAGCAGTTCGGCACGTTGGAGGCGCTGCACCCGGGCCGGGTCGACCTCGGCATCGGCCGGGCCCCGGGCACCGACCAGGCCACCGCGCTGGCGCTGCGGCGAACCATGGCCGGGCTGGGCGCTGAAACGTTCCCGCAGGAGCTGGCGACCCTGATCGGCTATCTGCGCGGCGACGCCGGACCGATCGCCGCGACCCCGCACGCCGGGCAGTCACCGGCGATCTGGCTGCTCGGTTCCAGCGGATTCAGCGCCCAACTCGCCGGCACCCTGGGCCTGCCGTTCTCTTTCGCACACCATTTCAGTGCGGCCAACACGCTGCCGGCGCTCGCGCTGTACCGGCGGCATTTCCGCCCGTCGGCGTGGTTGGACCGGCCGTACGCGATGGTCGCGGTCAACGTCGTCTGCGCCGAGTCGGACGAGCGGGCCGAGTGGCTGTCCGGCCCGGCCGCCCTGGCGTTTCTGCGGCTGCGCGCCGGGCGGCCGGAGGCGCTGGTCAGCCCGGAGGAAGCGGCCGCCTATCCGTACACGGATCTCGAGCTGCAGTTCATCCGCCAACGCAACGAGGAGCAGGCGGTCGGCTCCCCCGACACGGTCCGGCGGGCGCTGCACGAGTTGCGCGAGCGCACCGGTGCCGACGAGCTG
The DNA here is from genome assembly GCF_056160425.1 of Micromonospora sp. ABR4_055. Taxonomy (NCBI): domain Bacteria; kingdom Bacillati; phylum Actinomycetota; class Actinomycetes; order Micromonosporales; family Micromonosporaceae; genus Micromonospora; species Micromonospora sp. ABR4_055. The sequence continues at coordinate 9,488 of NZ_JBSWXD010000165.1, read as the reverse complement.
ATGTTGACCACGATGGTGTACGACGTCGCCGACCGGGTGCGCTCGTTCGAGCTGGTGGCCGGTGACCCGGGTCACCCCACGGACGGCGATCAATAGCTGGAAACAGGAGCTTCATCAGCCGGTCACCGCCGCGCGACGGTCCGCTGGCTATCGTCTTTGGCAGGTGATGGTTCGACGCACGAGATCACGCGTGGGGTGGATGTCGTCGCGTCCGCCGACGGGGGACCGGGTTCCGGTCCCCCGTCGGCGCGTCTACGGCCGTCGACTCACTCAGTCGGCCGCCGGATTCACTAGAAGGGAAACATTCACCGCACGTAGACGTTCGGCGTCGGTGGTGCCGGCATGTTGGCGCCAATGAAGAACGACGGGTGTGGCGGCTGGTTGTAGGCGGTGTTCTGCCAGGCGACCGCCACCCGGTACTGCGGGTCGTGCATCAGGGTGTGGATCCGTCGATCGGTGGCGTGCGGTGTGGCGTAGATCCGCAACGCGCGGGAATCGCTGGTCCGCCAGATGACCTCCTCCCGCCAGTCGCCGAACAGGTCGGCAGACAAAGCGGGGGTCGCCTTGGTGCCGTTGTTCGATGCCACCCCGGAGCCGGTCAACAGCCGGGTGTCGCCGGAGGTGCCGTACTTGTCGATCCGGGTCTGGTCGAGCAACTCCCGGACCGGGTCGCCGTCCCACCAGCTGAGGAAGTTGGCCGACGACGGCTTGCGTCCGACGTTGCCGCCGGTCGGCGAGCGCAGCTCGGAAACGGCCGACGACCAGGACTCGGCACCGGCGCTGCCAGCCCAGATGTCCGCCGACACGCCCCGGCCGTTGTCCCCGCCGGTCGGGGTCTGCCAGATGATCTGCCCGGTACGGGCGTCGATCAGCGCCGACGACGGCTTCGAGCCGTCCTCCTGGACCTTGAAGTACTCCAGCCCGGCACGGCGCGGGTCGAGGTCACCGACGTGGCCGGCGTCGCCGTGGTTCAGGCTGGTGTTCCACAGCCCGCGACCGTTGTCGTCGATGGTGGCACCGCCGAAGACGATCTCGTCGCGGCCGTCACGGTCGACGTCGGCGATGGACAGCGAGTGGTTGCCCTGCCCGGCGTAGCTGCCGTTACCCGACGAGTTGGAGTCGAAGACCCACCGCTGGGTGAGGTTGCCGTTGCGGAAGTCCCAGGCGGCGATGACGGTACGGGTGTAGTAGCCGCGTGACATGATCAACGACGGCCGCTGCCCGTCCAGGTAGGCGGTGCCGGCGAGGAACCGGTCCACCCGGTTGCCGTACGAGTCGCCCCAGGACGACACCGTGCCCCGGGCCGGTACGTAGTTGACGGTGGACAGGGCGGCGCCGGTCAGACCGTCGAACATGGTCAGGAACTCCGGGCCGGACAGCACGTAGCCGGACGAGTTGCGGTAGTCGGCGCCGGAGTTGCCGATCACCGTGCCCCGGCCGTCCCGGCTGCCGTCGGCGGTCTTCATCGCCACCTCGGCCCGGCCGTCGCCGTCGTAGTCGTACACCTGGAACTGGGTGTAGTGGGCGCCGGCCCGGATGTTGCGCCCCAGGTCGAGGCGCCACAGCCGGGTCCCGTCGAGCCGGTACGCGTCGACGTAGACGTTGCCGGTGTAGCCGGAGTGCGCGTTGTCCTTGGCGTTGGACGGGTCCCACTTCAGGACAATCTCGTACTGTCCGTCACCGTCGAGGTCGCCGACGCTGGCGTCGTTCGCCGAGTAGCTGTAGCTCTCCCCGGACGGGGTGGTGCCGCCTGGCGGCACCTGCAGCGGCACGTCCAGGTAGCCGTTGGCGAAGGTCAACGACGCCGGCGACGCGGGCTGCTCGACGCCACCGACCACCGCCCGGACGGTGTAGCTGGCGTTGGACGCGGTACCCGCGTCGTAGTAGTTGGTCGACGCGGTGACCGGCGACGAGGTTATCCGGGTGGAGCCACGGTAGACGTGGAACCCGGTGCCGGCGGCCTCGGTGCCGAGCAGCCGCCAGGAGACCAGGTTGCCGGATCCGGAACGGACGCTGATCAGCCCTCGGTCGAGGTCTTCCATCTGCTTGGCGCCGGGCCCCGGCGTCGGCGGCGCGGTGGTGGGCGGTGGCGCCGTGGTCGGTGGGGCGGTCGTCGGTGGTGCCGTGGTCGGGGGTGCCGTCGTCGGCGGGGGTGCGGTGGTCGGCGCGACGCCGCCGGTGCAGGTGGTCCCGTTGAGCGCGAAGGTCGTCGGCACCGGATTGCTGCTGTTGTTCCAGGATCCGTTGAAGCCGAACTCGGTGCTGGCGTTGGTGGCCAGGTTCCCGTTGTAGCCGACGTTGTCCGCGGTGACCTGGGCACCGTTCTGCGTCACCGCCGCGTTCCACGCCTGGGTGATCGTCTGCCCGGCGCCGAACGACCAGGTCAGCTGCCAGGAGGTGACGGGGTCACCGAGGTTGGTCACGGACACGCTGGCGCCGAAGCCACCGGGCCATTGGCTGGTGACGCGGTAGTCGACCGCGCAGCCAGCGGCTGCGGCGGCCGGCGACGCGAGGATCGTGGTGGCCACACCGGCACCGGCCGCAGTGGCCACCGCGGTCGCGACGGCGAGCAGGGCTCGGCGGGGAGTCCCGGGCTGGGACCGGGAACTGTTGGGAGGGACATTGCGCATGGGAGTCTCCGGGAGCAGAGGGCGGGCGGCAACGGACGGACGCCCGGCTGCCCGGCCGGGGCGTGCGCCCGGTGGCGCTGCGCTGGATCGGTCGACCTCGGTGCGGCGGTCGTCGGTCGGCTCCCGTGCAGGCCAATGCTAGGGCAATCGCTTTCCTCGATCAATGTCGATGTCCATCGGAGCCCGGCGGGGTCCGTGTCGGCGGAGGCGGTCACCCACCGGGTGGTCCGGCTCCCGCAGCACCAGCAGCCCGCCCGCTGGCACCCGGACCCGACGAGCGCCCCGGCCGCGACCCGGTGTGCCGGTGACACCGGCCGAGCTGACCGGCCATCGGCCGGTCGACCGGCCGGAATCAGCCGAGCCGGCACCGACCGCCAGCAGGACCTCACCGGCGGGCAGAACGTCGCTGGCCACCATGATCTCCCCGGACGGTAGGACGCCACCGGAGACCAGCACCTCACCGGTGGCCGCCACCACCGCCTCCTCCCGGCCATGGTTGAACAGGAACAGCCACCGGGTGGTGCCGTCCACCCGGCGTACCGCCTCCACCCCGGCGGGCGCGGCGGGCAGCACCGGTGCCACCCCGGCCTCGGCGGCGACCACCGCCAGCAGTTCCCGGTAACCGTCGTCGTCCAGCCTGGTGGACAGGTACCAGGCGGCCCCGGCACCGACCGCCCGGCGGGTCACCGCCGGTTGGCCGGCCAGCACGCCGTCGACGTAGTCGAGTACCGGCTCGGCGGCGCCGGCCCCGAAGCGTTCCCGCCACAGCCGGCCGGTACGCCCGCCGGACAGCCGCACCGTGCCGTCCGGACCGAGCGGCAGTAACTCCTCGCTGCGGACGCCGAGCAGTTCACGCAGGGCGCCCGGATATCCGCCCAGCCGGACCCGGGCGTCGGAGTCGGCGACCCCGGACAGGTAGCTGACCACCAGATGGCCGCCGGCGCGCACCCAGTCGCCCAGGGCGTCCGCGACGGCGTCGTCCATCAGGTACAGCGCGGGCAGCACCAGCATCCGGTAGCCGGTCAGCTCCGGCGGCCCGGCCGCCGGGCAGACGAAGTCGGTGGTGATCCCGCACCGCCACAGCGCCCGGTGCGCGGCGGCCACCTCGTCGGCGTACGAGATGTGCCCGGACGGCATCCCGGGATGCTGCAGCGCCCACCCGCTGGCGGCGTCCCAGCCGATCGCGGCCCGGGCCGCCACCGTGGCGGTGTCGGTCGCGGCGAGCAGCCGCAGCGCCTCGCCGAGCTGTACCGCCGACCGGAAGGTCCGAGAGTCGGCACCGGCGTGCGGCACCATCGCCGAGTGGAACGCCTCGGCACCGCCGCGCGGCGCCCGCCACTGGAAGAACATCGCGCCCCGGGAGCCGCGCGCGACGTGGGCGACGCTGTGCCGCAGCATCCGGCCAGGCTCCTTGGCGTAGGCGGTCCCCTCGGCGTACCGGTAGATCAGGTTGGGCGCGCTCTCCATCAGCAGCCAGGGCCGGTGCCGGCCGGCCGGTGCCGGTGACCTGTCTCCGGTGACCGGGCGTGACCAGGACCGGGCGAGGTCGGCGGCGAGCGCGGTCTGTTCCTCGGCCCGGCCGTCGGTCTCGGTCGGATAGTGGTCGACGGCGACCAGGTCGACCTCCCGCGCCCACCGGGCGTGGTCCACCGGAACCCAGTCGCCGAACACGTAGTTGGTGGTGACCGGTACGTTCGGCGTGTGCTCGCGGAGCAGGTCGCGCTGGTCGCGGTAGGCGGCGAGCAGTTCGTCGGACCAGAACCGGCGGAAGTCCAGCGCCTGCGTCGGGTTGGCCAGGTACTGGGTGGCGCGCGGCGGTTCGACCTGCGCCCAGTCGGAGTAGCGCTGGCTCCAGAACGCGCCGGTCCACGCCTCGTTGAGCCGGTCCAGGTCGCCGTACCGCTGCCGGAGCCAGCGCCGGAACGCGGCGGCCGCGTGCGGGCAGTGGCAGACCGTGCCGTACTCGTTGTGCACGTGCCACATGGCCAGCGCCGGGTGGTCGCGGTAGCGGTCGGCGAGCATCGCGGCGATGCGCCGGGCCGCGACGCGGTACGCGGGGGCGGCCGCGCAGTACGTGTCCCGGCTGCCGTGCCGCAGCCGTACCCCGTCGGCCGTGACCGGCAGCGCGTCGGGGTGGGCGAGGGAGAACCACGGCGGTGGCGAAGCGGTCGGGGTGGCCAGGACGACTCGGATCCCGCCCCGGTGCAGCAGGTCGAGTGCCCGGTCAAGCCAGTCGACGGTGTACTCGCCGGGGTGCGGTTCCAACCGGGACCAGGCGAACACCCCGACGGTGACCAGGTTGACCCGGGCGCGTCGCATCAGCTCGACATCCTCGACCCAGGTCGTCTCCGGCCACTGTTCGGGGTTGTAGTCCCCGCCGTAGCAGAGCCCGTCGAGTCCTTTCGGCCAGCGCATCGGCGCTCCCTCCGACGTTGACAGTTTGTTGGGTTAGCAAAGAAACTAATTTAGTCGCCCCCAGGCCGCAGGTTCCACCAGGAAGCGTCGAGCGCCGGACCCGACGAGGGTCGAGCGCCGGACCCGACGAGGAGAGCCCATGCCGTACCGTCCGCCCCTGGTCCCCCACGAGACGTTCGTGGCCGACCCACCCGACCTGCCGGTCCGCGCGCCCGGCGAGGAGGGCCTGTCCGCGCTGGTCCGCGCAGAGTTGCTGGGCACCGACGCGGCCGGGATCACCTGCAAGGGCGGCACCGCCGACGGCGAGACGCTGACGGTCGCGGTCAGCGCCGCCGGGGAGGGGGTGATCCGGGTCCGGCTCAGCGCGACACCCGACGCCCGCAGCCGGTCGGCCCGGGCGCTGCCGCTGGTCGATCCCCAGCCTTCTCCGGCCACGGTCACCGTGGCCGGCGACACGGTACGCGTCGACGCCGGTACGGTCGTCGCCGAACTGCGGCTCGACCCGTGGCATCTGCGGTTCCTCGACCGGCAGGGTCGGGTGCTGCTCAACCAGAACCGGGGCGAGCGTGACATCAGCGGCCGGCTGCGCACCCTGCCGTTCGGCCGGTCCCTGGTCGACGGGACCGTCGCCGCGTACCACGAGAGCTTCGACGCGCCCGGTGACGAGCGCTTCGTCGGCCTCGGCGAGAAGTTCACCCGGCTGGACAAGCGCGGCCAGCGGGCGCTGATGTGGAACTTCGACGCCTTCGGCAGCGAGTCGGACCGGTCGCACAAGAACGTCCCGCTGTACCTGTCCGACCGTGGCTACGGGGTGCTGGTCGACAGCGGCATGCCGGTGGAGTTCGACATCTGCTCGTCCACACACAGCTGCGTCCAGATCCTGGTGCCGGACGACCTGATCGACTACTACGTGATCGCCGGCCCCACCCCCGCCGAGATCCTGGACCGCTACGACGGGTTGACCGGCCGACCGGTGCTGCCACCGAAGTGGGCGTTCGGCACCTGGATCTCCTCCGGCTTCTTCGTGGACAGTCAGGACAAGGTCCTGGACCGGGCCCGGCGGATCCGCGCCGACGGCATCCCGTGCGACGTGCTGCACCTGGACTGCTACTGGCAGGCCGACGGTGCCTGGTCCGACCTGGCCTGGGACGCCACCAACTTCCCCGACCCGGCCGGCATGCTGGCCACCCTCGCCGGGCAGGGGTTCAAGGTGAGCCTCTGGATGAACCCGTACATCATGACCGGCAGCCCGGTCTTCGCGCAGGCCGACGCGGCCGGCTACTTCCTGCGCCGCCCGGACGGCTCCACCTACATCGCCGACGTCTGGCACGGCTCCTACCCGGTCTGCGGGATCGTCGACTTCACCAACCCGGCGGCCACCGAGTGGTTCACCGGTCTGCTGCGCGACCTGCTGCGGCAGGGCGCGATGGTGTTCAAGACCGACTTCGCCGAAGGGGTGCCGGCCGACGCGGTGGCACACAACGGGATGACCGGCGTCGAACTGCACAACGTCTACACGTTGCTGTTCAACGACGCGGTCGCGGCGGTCACCCGGGAGGTCGCCGGGCACGGCATGGTGTGGGCCCGGTCGTCGTTCCTCGGCGGGCAGCGGCATCCGGCCCAGTGGAGCGGCGACGTCAACGCGACGTACCCGGGGATGGCCAGCACGTTGCGCGGCGGACTGTCGCACGGCCTGTCCGGCGTACCGTTCTGGAGCCACGACGCCGGCGGCTTCCACGGCACCCCGACCCCCGACCTGTACGTGCGGTGGGCGCAGTTCGGGGCGTTCTCGCCGCTGGTGCGCTTCCACGGCACCACCAGCCGGCTGCCGTGGGACTTTCCCGACGACGCCGCGCGGGACGCGGTCGAGGCGATCCGGCTGCGCTACCGGTTGATGCCCTACCTCTACTCGGCGGCGGTCACGGCCGCCCGCACCGGTGCCCCGATGATGCGGGCGCTGCTGGTCGACGCGCCGGACGATCCGGCCGCCTGGGGTGCCGAGCTGGAGTACCGGCTCGGCACCGACCTGCTGGTCGCGCCGATGATCAGTCCGGACGGACGGCGGCACGTCTACCTGCCGGCCGGTGACTGGGTCGACCACTGGACCGGCCGGACCCACACCGGCGGACGCCACCTGCTGGTCGAGACGCCGTTGGACCGGATCCCGTTGTTCGTCCGGCACGGCGCGCTGATCCCGACGTCGGAGCCCCGGGACACCGTCGGCGACGGCCCGTTCACCGACGTGACCCTGGTCAGCTGGGGCGGGGTCAGCGCCGAGACGTTGGTCTGCGACGTCGACGGCGACACCACGGTCCGGGCGGTACGCGACGGCGGCACGTTGCGGGTCGACGTCGACGGGCCGCTGCCGGTCCGCCGGGTCGAGGTCGTCGCGGTGACCGGCACCGAGCCACCAGCCACGGTGCTGCTCGACGGCGTACCGCTGTGACCAGCGGTGCCGGCCGGTCAACCCTTGATCGCGCCGGTGATGACGCCCTTGGTGAAGTGCCGCTGCACGAACGGGAAGATCACCACCGCCGGCAGTACGGTGATCACCACCACCGCCATCTTGACCGCCAGGGTCGGCGGGTACGCGGTGACCCCGGGGATGTTCACCGGCGCGCCGGTGACCGACGGCGACTGGCCGGCCAGGATGTAGCTCTGCAGCACCCGCTGGATCGGCCACTTGTCGTTGTCGTCGATGTAGAGCACGGCGTTGAAGTACGCGTTCCAGTAACCGACGGCGTAGAACAGCCCGACGACGGCGATCACCGCCCGCGACAGCGGCAACATGATCCGCCACAGGATCCGGAACTCCCCGGCGCCGTCGATGCGGGCCGCGTCGATCAGCTCGGCCGGCACGTTCATGAAGAACGCCCGGATCACCACCAGGTTGAACACGCTGATCGCGGTCGGCAGGATCAGCGCCCACAGGCTGTTCTTCAGGCCCAGCCCGGTCACCACCAGGTAGCTCGGCACCATGCCGGGATAGATCAGGAAGGTGAGCAGGAACAGGAACAGCAACGGACGGTGCGCGACCGAGTCCTTGCGGGACAGCCCGTACGCCGCCAGCACCGTCAGCACCAGGCTGAACGTCGTGCCGACGACGGTGACCAGGGTGCTGACCCACACCGCCCGGCTGATCTGACCGCCGGAGAAGATGTTCACGTACGCCGACAGGTCGATCTCCCGGGGGATCACCACCATGCCGCCGGTGGCGTTGATGGTCTCCCGCGACGCGAGGCTGGTCACCAGGACCGACCACATCGGGAAGATCACGGCCAGCACCATCGTGGCGAGGACGAGCCCTTTGACGCCCTGGCCGACCGGGCTCGGCGGCTCCTCCCAGACCGGCCGGCCGCCGCCGGGGCGCCGCCGTCGGGGCGGCTGGTTCACCGGGTTGAGCCGGGGTCGGCGCCCGGCGGCCAGCGTACGCGCGATGCTCACCTGGAGTACACTCCCTGCTCGCCGAGGCGGTGGGCGAACTTGTTCGCGGCGATGATCAGCACCAGCCCGATGACGCCCTTGAACAGGCCGGCGGCGGCACCCATCCCCCACTGCTGCGGGATGATCGCCTGGTAGTAGACGTAGGTGTCGAGCACCTCGGCGGCCTGCCGGCCGACCGCCTCACGCTGCAGGATGAACTGCTCGAACCCGACGGTGAGCGCGTCACCGAGCCGCAGGATCAGCAGCAGGATGATGACCGGACGCAGCCCGGGCAGGGTGATGTGCCACAGCCGCCGCCAGCGTCCGGCGCCGTCGGCCGCCGCCGCCTCGTAGAGGTTCTGGTCGATGGCGCTGAGCGCGGCCAGGAAGATGATCGCCCCCCAGCCGACGTCCTTCCACACGGACTCGGCGGTGACCAGCACGATGAACGTGTCCGGGTTGCCCATCACGTTGAGCGGGTCGAGCCCGGCGTCGCGCATCCGCTGGGCGAGCAGGCCGGCCCCGCCGAGCATCTGCATGAAGAAGGTGACCACCAGCACCCAGCTGAAGAAGTGCGGCAGGTAGACGACGCTCTGGATGAACCCGCGCACCCGGGTCGACAGGATGCTGTGCAGCAGGATCGCCAGCAGGATCGGCAGCGGGAAGAAGAAGACCAGCTGGAACGCGGTGATGGTCAGGGTGTTGACCACCGCGTCCCAGAACGCCGGGTCACGGAACAGGGTCTCGAAGTTGCCGAACCCGATCCATTCGCTGTAGACGAACGCCTCGAACGCGTTGTCGCCGACCCACGGGTTGTAGTCCTGGAAGGCGATCACGTTGCCCAGGGTGGGCAGGTAGTGGAAGACGAGCAGCAGCAGGGCGGCCGGCGCGGCCATCACCAGCAGCGGCCAGTCCCGGCGCAGCCGGGCCCGCAGCGGCACCTTGCCCGGGGGTGGGGGGGTCACGGTGGTGGCCGAAACAAGGAAAAACAAAGGGTTGGGTGGCATTACCGGTTTTTTT
>NZ_JBSWXD010000164.1:0-14320 GCF_056160425.1 Micromonospora sp. ABR4_055 | reverse complement strand
CCCCCCCCCCCCCCCCTCCCCCCCCCCCCCCCCCCCCCCCCCCCCCCCCCCCCCCCCCCCCCCCCCCCCCCCCCCCCCCCCCCCCCCCCCCGCCACCGGGTCGGTCTGTCGGCTCAGTCCAGGTCGCGCAGGATCTGGTGGAGCAGGTCCTGGGTACGAGCGGGCGGGTCGGCCTCGACGCAGAGCCGCTCCATCGCGGCGGCGTAATGGTCGACGTCCTCCCGCTTGTCCAGGTAGATCGCGCTGGTCAGTTGCTCGATGTAGATGATGTCGGGCAGGTCCTGGTCGGCGAAGCGCAGGATGGTGAAGGCTCCGCCGGCGGCGGCGTGCCCGCCGGCGTCGAACGGCACGACCTGCAGCCGTACGTTCGGTAGCTTGGTCGCCTCGATCAGGGCGTTGATCTGCTCGCGCATCACGGCGGGACCACCGATCGGCCGGCGCAGCACCGCCTCGTCGATCACCGCCCACAGATTCGGTGGCTGTGGCCGATGGAGCAGCTCCTGACGCTCCATCCGCAGCTCGACCCGGCGTTCCACTTCGTCGGCTGGGGCCCGTCCGTGTCCGAGTAGGACCACCGCGCGGGCGTAGTCGCGGGTCTGCAGCAGGCCGGGTACGAACTGGACCTCGTAGCTGCGGATCATCTTCGCGGCCGCTTCCAGCCCCAGGTAGGACTGGAACCAACTGGGCAGGATGTCGCCGTACCGGTGCCACCAGCCGGGCGTGTTCGCCTGCCGGGCGAGCCCGAGCAGCGCTGTGCGTTCCCGTGAGTCGGTCACTCCGTAGAGGGTGAGCAGGTCGATGACGTCGCGTTCCTTGAAGCCGACCCGGCCGAGCTCCATCCGGCTGATCTTCGATTCGGAGGCGCGGATGTGCCAGCCGGCCGCCTCCCGGCTCACTCCCTGGCTCTCCCGGAGCCGCCGCAGCTGCGCGCCGAGCAGCATCCGCAGCACGGTCGGCCCGGTCGCCGATCCGCCATCTGGCTGGGCCGTCATCGTCACCCACCGACCTCCGGACACCGTCACGTCGTATGGCAGCTACTCTTGGCGAGTAAGCATGCCATGACCTGAGGGTGATCCCTAAGGCCCCGTCGATACCGGTCCGACCAGTGGACACCGCCGTGCGGTGCGGACGGTCGTCACCAGCAGAGTCCAGACGGGCCCCACGGTGCAGGCCACCGGCCGGATCGATGCTAGCGAATCAGGTCGTCGAAGTCACCGTCCCTTGCGCCGAGGATGAACGCCTCGATCTCCGCACGGGTGTAGATCAGCGCCGGACCGTCCGGGTAGCGGGAGTTACGCAGAGCGATCCCGCTACCACCGGGCAGCCGGGCAAGCTCGACGCAGTTCCCGCTGGGGTTGCTGCGGCCGCTCTTACGCCAGGCGAGGGTCGGCAGGTCGGTACTTGGAACGTCACTATCCGGCTTATGCATACATAAAATCCAAATCGGACATTGTCGCAACAGACGTAGGACTCCAGGGGCGGCCGCGCCTCGTCGCGGAAGGGTCAAATGCACGTGCATCTGCTCTTGCGCCTGCAAGGTATTGCGAGCATGATAGCGCACGTGAACTTGTATCCGGCGGTTTACCCATCGTGATGAATAATCGGACATTCGACGACATCACCCCCGATAAGACCAGGGGCGGCGTAGACAACGATGCACGCAGAGTCACCACTTTGCGGGCCGGTCAGCTGCCTCCGGAGTCATCCGACGGCAGCAGCCACGAGACACACCGCGCGCAGCGAGACAGGAGGGCGATGAGCATGCCGGCTCCCATCCTCAACCCCAACCAACGCGATCCCCGGGACGTCTACCCGACCGACCGCTACCAGCCGTCCGACCCGGTCTGGGTCTACCGCGGCGGCACCTGGTGCGCCGGGATCGTCGAGACCGCCTCGGCCGGCGCGGCGACCGTCACCTACCGGCCGACCGGCTCGCGTGGCACCGGAGTGGACACCATCACCGCGCCGTACGTGCTGCCACGGGCCGAGACCGACCCGATGCTGGACCGGGTGCACCGTTGACGGTCGCCCGCCAGCCGGAGGGGACCGACGACCACCCCGCCGGTCACCAGACTCAATATCGCGCCGCTGACGTGCACAAAGTCACCACTCAGTAGGCGAAAAACTACACAGGGATTGACAGCCATCACAGCAGCCGCGAGAATTTCCAAGAATTCTTGATCACCGGCGGCGCGGTGAATAGGCCACTCCGTCGGCGCGGTATTGCGACACCGTACCCATGCCCGGAAGCCACCAGAAGGGCTGCCCTGTGTCTGATGGCGCACTGTGTCTACCCTATCCGGAGTTACTGCCGACCAACCGGCACCGACTCCGCGCGGCAACCGCCGACGGCCCCCAAACCTCGGCCCCGGAGCCGCTCGACAACGCGATGTCGGGCGGCCTGGCCGACCCGGCCTCCGTCGACTACCAGGAGCATGACCGCTACTTCCAGATCCGCCGTACCCGTCACAGGCCGGAATCAGCGTTTCTCCACGCCTTGGCAATAGCGCATCTGGCGGTTCGGGAGAACGTCCACAAAAATGGGCTTTCGCAGCTCAGCGACGGCTATGTCGCCCAGCTCTGGCTCGGGCTGGAAAGCCTGTACCGGTACGCGGGCCACGACGTCGGCAACCAGCCGATCGGCGTTCTGGACAAGCCCGTCCAACGCCCGCCGCACCCGCAGTCGAACGGGACGGACCCGGGTGACTCCGACGCCGCCGCCGACCGGTGGCTGATCGGTCACCAGTTCTTCTTCACCCTGATGCAGGGGGCGATCACCGGGCTGAACTGCTTCCTCGGTGCCAGCGCCGACGGCGACGAGGCCGAGGCACGAGCCGCGCTGCGGGTCGCCACGGCGTTCATGCGCAGCTCGGCGGCCGCCTTCCGGTTCACCTCGGACTTCTCGCCGGTCGACTACGAGCGACTGATCCGTCCGGCGATGGCACCGCCAGCGGTGCGGGCCGGCTTCAGTGGACTGCAGACCCGCGACCACGCCCACCTCATGGCGCTGTTCACCGAGGTCCGCGCGATGCGATCCAAGATCGGCCCGGCCCGGTTGGGTAGCGCCTTCGACGAGTTCGTCGAAGGCACCGTCGAGGCGTACGAGGCGCACCAACTGATCTGCGCCCGGTTCGGCGGCGACGTGCTGCCCAGCCTCCGGATGGCCGCCCGGTCGGCGGGGCGCAGCACGTCTCCGGGGGTGCAGGTGGTACGGCAGATGATGCGGGCCCGGCTGTTCGCGCTGCACGGCAGCCACCGGGACCGAACCGACAGAGGCGGGACACCCGGTGGGCCCGAAGACGGCGGGACGCCGGACACCGGCCTGGGTGGCCACGGAGACGAAACGCCCGGCGCTGACGCCGACGGCCACGTCGACCAGCCGGCCGGTGATGACCGGTGATGAACGAACGTACCCAGGTCGGCGTCATCGGCGCCGGACCGGCCGGGATGCTGCTGGCAGTGCTGCTACGCCGGGCCGGGGTGGGCTGTGTGGTGCTGGAGCGTCGGGACCGCGAGTACGTCGCCAACCGCGCCCGGGGCGCCACCATGGAGGATCGGGTGGTCGACCTGCTTCGCCGGCACGACCTGGCCGGCGGACTGCTGCGGACCGGTGCGGTCGAGGACGCGGTCGAGTTCCGGCTCGGCGGGCGGCGCTACCCGGTCCACTACGAGCCGCTGGCCAACGGCCGCAGCCACTACATCTACCCGCAGCAGTTCCTGGTCCGCGATCTGGTCGACACCTACCTCGCCGACGGCGGTGACCTGCGGTTCGAGACTGCGGCGGAGGCGATCGACGACCTGACTGGGCAGCCCCGCATCCGGCTCGCCGACGGCCGCGAGCTGCACTGCGACGTGGTGGCCGGCTGCGACGGCGAGTACGGCGTCGCCCGGCGGGCAGTCCCCGCCGGGGCGCTGCGCTGCGCCGACTACCAGTACGACTACGCCTGGCTGTCGGTGCTCGCCGAAGCCCCGCCGTCCAGCGACTGCGTGATCAACGCCCTGCACGAGTCCGGGGCTTGCGTGCACGTCCGCCGGACGCCGACGGTGAGCCGGTTCTACCTGCAATGCGGGCGGGACGAGACCCGGGCGGACTGGCCGGACGAGCGGATCTGGAAGGAGGTCCGGATCCGGCTGGCCCTGGACGAACCGTGGACGCTGCACACCGGGCCGGTCACCGACACCGGCACCGTCCGGATGCGCAGCCTGGTCTGCGACCCGATGCGGTACGGGTCACTGTTCCTCGCCGGCGACGCCGCGCACATCGTGCCACCGGTCGGTGGCAAGGGCTTCAACCTGGCCCTGGCCGACGCGGAGGAGCTGGCACTGGGGCTGATCGAGCGGTTCACCACCGGCGACCACCGCCGGTCGGACGCCTACTCGCAGCACCGGCTGGCCCGCATCTGGCGCGCCCAGGAGTTCGTGCACTGGATGATGGACCTGGTCAACACCCCCGGGTACGGCACGGCCGACGCGGCGTTCCTGCACCGGGTGCAGGCGGCGCGGCTGACCCGGCTGGTCGACTCACCGGCCTACCTGGCCGCGTTCCTGGAGGACTACGTCGGGTGGTGGTGACTGAGGACGTTGGTCGCCCGCCACGTCGCACCGGTGCCGAAGACCAGCTTCTGCCCCGGGCCGACATGGCACGGGCCGGCCAGCGGGCTGTACGACTCGCTGGTCCACAGCGGCACTCCGGCGTACCGCAGCTGCTGGGTCCAGATCACCCCGGTCAGTCGCCCGGCGGCGGTCGCGGTGAGCCGCACCTGGTCGGGGAACCCGTCGAACGACGACGCCTGGTAGTCCACCGTCACCCAGTCCTCGGCGGCGGTGAGCAGCCGTACGTCCCTTCGCGGGAAGCGCAGCGCGCCGGACCGGGTTGGCGACCGCCAGGCCGGGGCAACCCCCTTGGCCGGACGGGCGGCACGCATCGCGACACCGTCACGGACCGCGTCCAGCAGTGGCTGGAAATCCCAGCCGTACGCCCCCTGCAGCGCCTCGGTGGCCTGGGCCAGATCGGTCAGCTCGGTCGGCAGGTCCCAGTCCAGCCGCTCGCAGCCGGTGGCCAGGTAGCGTACCTCGCCGGGCAGCACCCGACAGTCGGCCGTGCCGAACCGGCGACGCAGCTCGACGACCAGCCGGGAGCGCTCCTCGTCCAGCAACGGGTTATTGGTGTGGATCATGCCCAGGAGTACGTCGAACCGGCCACCGAGATCCTCCGGGTCGAGATCGGCGAGGTCGGACTCGACGAAGGTGATCCGGTCGGCGACCCTGTTGTGCCGGGCGATCTGCTCGGCCATGCCGACGTGGTGCCGGTCGACCGCGACCACCTCGGCGGCGCCCGCGTCGGCGGCGACCAGCGCCAGCAGTCCGCTGCCGGTGCCGGCGTCGAGCACCCGGTCACCGGGTCGCACCGCGCTGCGGACCGCGCGCTGCACGTTGTGTCCGCGGTCGATGCTCAGTAGCAGTCGCAGGTGCAGCTCCGGAGTGAACGGGATGTCCGTCGGCCCAGCCATCGATGAACTCCCTCTCGCGAAACCGGATGAATCACGATAAATTATCCATTGTCGATCCCAGTGTCAACCGGAAGGTTTCTCGGTGCGCGTCCTGTTCACCAGCCCGCCCGGAGTCGGGCATCTCTTCCCCACCGTGCCGCTCGCCTGGGCATTGCGGGCCGCCGGCCACGACGTACTGGTCGGCACCGCCGCCGAAGGACTGGCCGGCGCGGCCCAGGCCGGTCTGCCGGCGGTGGACGTCGCCCCCGGCGCCCCGATCGCCGCCGTGTTCGGCACCGGCACCGGCACCACCGATGAACTTGCCGCCCGGATGCGCGAGCGGGGCCGGCGGATCGCCGCCGCCGGCAGCCGTACCGACCCGCTGCTGCTGGAGACCTTCGGACGGGTCTCCGACCTGATGGCGGACGGGACGGTGACGTTGGCCCGCTGGTGGCGGCCGGACCTGGTGGTGCACTCCCGACTGCATCCGGCCGGCCTGCTGGCCGCCCGTGCACTGCGGGTGCCCGCCGTCGAGCACGGGTTCAACCTGTTCCGCGAAGAGGCGCTGGCCGCCCGGTTCCTGCCGTACCTGGCGGCGGCGTACGAGCGCAACGGCGTACCACTGGAGCTGCCCGACCGGGTGGTCCTGCACCTGGCACCGACCGAGCTGATGATCGGCGACGGCGATGGATGGTCGATGCGGTACGTGCAGTACAACGCCGGCGGTGCGCTGCCGGACTGGCTCCGGCTGCCCACCGCGCGCCCCCGGGTGCTGATCACCCTCGGTACCGTGGTGCCGGCGCTGGCCGGGTTGACCGGACTGCGCCGCACCATCGACGCCGCCGCGCAGACCGACGCGGAGTTCGTGCTGGCCCTCGGCGCCGACACCGACGTGACGGCGCTCGGGCCGCTGCCGGGCAACGTCCGGCCCGCCGGCTGGCTGCCGCTGCACCAGGTGCTCGCCGGCTGCTCCGCCGTGGTGCACCACGGCGGCTCCGGGACGATGATGGGCGCGATCTGTTCCGGGGTACGGCAACTGGTCCTGCCGCACGGCGGCGACCAGTTCGGCAACGCCGACCTGGTTCGACGGCACCGGCTCGGCCTGGGCTGCGCACCCGAGGAGGTGACCCCGCAGTTGCTCGCCGAGCTGCTGGCCGAGACCGGTCCGGCCAGTGGGGTGGCCTACG
The DNA here is from genome assembly GCF_056160425.1 of Micromonospora sp. ABR4_055. Lineage (NCBI taxonomy): Bacteria > Bacillati > Actinomycetota > Actinomycetes > Micromonosporales > Micromonosporaceae > Micromonospora > Micromonospora sp. ABR4_055. The sequence goes on along the minus strand of NZ_JBSWXD010000164.1, from coordinate 7,644 downwards.
CGGCCGAGCTGATGTCGAGGCTGCCGGCACCGGCCGAAATCGCCACCCGGCTCGCACATCCGGGTGGAATCGACCGCCACGCCGACCAGCTTTCGGCGCTCGCCCCCGTCACCAGCGGTTCGGCCGCACACTGGACCGATGGGTGACGTCGCCGCGGTGCTACTGGTCGATCCGGCGGGTTCCGTGCTGCTGCAGCTACGGGACGGCAACGCGCCGAGCCATCCGCACGCCTGGTGCGTGCCGGGCGGGCACTGCGAGCCCGGGGAGACACCGGAGCAGGCGGCGTTACGCGAACTCGCCGAGGAGACCGGGTTGCGCCCCGAGCACGGGTTACGGTTGTTCTGCCGCCGGCAGCTGAACCCGCAGCGGACGGCGCACTACTACTTCGGCTCCACCCGTGCCCGGCAGTGCGACGTCCGGCTCGGCGAGGGTGCCGCGATGGAGTTCCTGCGGCCGGACCAGATCAGCGACGGCCGGCCGTTCGCTCCCGGCTCGGCGAGCCTGCTCGCCGAATTCCTCGCCTCGCCGCACTACGCCTGGCGGGTCACCGCCCCGTATGATCCGCTCCATGATCCGGGCCGGCGCCAGGTCCGCGCGCTCCACCACCAGGGCGGACGGTAGGTCGTTCCTCAAGTGGGCGGGCGGGAAGACCCGGTACGCCGCCGCCCTCGTCGCCGCGGCGCCGCCGTTCACCGGCAGCTACCGGGAGCCGTTCCTCGGCAGCGGAGCGGTCTTCTTCGAGCTGGCGCCGCAGCGGGCGGTGCTCAGTGACGCCAACCCTGAGTTGATCGTCTGTTTCCGGGAGGTCGCCCGCGACCCCGAAGCGGTGATGCGGCTGCTGGACGAGCAACCGAACACGCCGGAGCACTTCGCGGCGGTACGCCGCCGGTCGCCGACAGACTGTTCCGATCTGGAACGCGCGGTCCGGGTGATCTACCTGAACAAGACGGCGTTCCGTGGGCTGTGGCGGGTCAACCGACGGGGCGAGTTCAACGCGCCATACGGCGCCTACGACCGGCCGTACTACAACCGGCGGGTATTACTGGACGCCGCGCACGCACTGGCCGGAGTTGACCTACGGGTGGCCGACTTCGCCGAGCAGCTCGACGAGGCCGCCGCCGACGACTGGGTCTACCTGGATCCACCGTACGTACCGCTCGGCGGCTGGGCTGACTTTCGGCGGTACACCTCGGCGCAGTTCGGGCCGGCCGATCACGTGCGGCTGCGGGACGCGATGGTACGGGCCAGCCGGCGCGGCGTCCGGCTGACCCTGACCAACAGCGACACGCCGTTCGTGCGGGAGCTGTTCGGCGCGGATTTCCTGATCACCCGGATGGCGACCCGCCGGGACATCAACCTGCAGTCGGCGAAGCGGGGCAGCTGGGATCTGCTCGTCACCAACTATCAGCTGCCGAGTGGCGGATCAGCCCGGTAGGCCGGCCAGGGCGGCCCGGACAGCTTCGCCGAGCGACGTGGTGGGCCGGCCGATCAGTCGGGCGAGGTCGCCGCTGTCGGTGGTCAGGTCGCCCCGGGCGATGCCGACGTCGGAGGCGGCCAGCACGCTGGCGAACGCCTCCGGTACCCCGGCGTCGGTCAGCGCCTTGGCGTAGACGTCGGCCGGAAGATCCTGGTAGCCGATCTCCCGCCCACTGTGCCGGCTGATCTCGGCGGCCAACTCCGCCAGGGTGAAGGGCTCGTCGCCGCCAAGCTCGTACACGGTGCCGGCGGTGCCGGCGTTGGCAGCGGCGCCGGCGGGTGCCGGGGCGGTCAACACCGCGACGGCTGCGGCGGCGAAGTCGGCCCGGGTCGCGGCGGCGACCCGACCCGAGCCGGCAGCACCCAGCACGCTGCCGGTGGCGAGCGCCTGCGGCAGCACCGATCCGGTGTAGTTCTCCAGGTACCAGCCGTTGCGCAGCAGCACGAACGGCAGGCCGCTGTCCCGGATCAGCTGTTCGGTGGCGAGGTGTTCGGCGGCCAACGGGACGCTGCTGGTGTCGGCCTTGAGGATGCTGGTGTACGCGATCAGGTCGACTCCGGCCGCCTTCGCCGCCGCCACCGCGTTGCGATGCTGGTCGATCCGCCGGCCGACCTCGCTGCCGCTGATCAGCAGCAGCTTGCGGGTCCCGGCCAGGGCCGGCCCGAGAGTCTGCGGCTGGTCGTAGTCCCCGTGCCGGACCTGTACGCCGCGTGCGGCGAGGTCGTCGGCCTTGTCCGGGTTCCGTACGACGGCGACGAGCTGCGCCGGTGGCAGTCCGCTGTCCAGCAACTCGTCGACGACCAACCGGCCCAGCTGGCCGGCGGCACCGGTGACAGTGATCATTGTCAGCTCCTAGGTCCCTGCGGGGCGGCCCCACGATCGCCCTCGCCGGTCCGCGCCCGCGCCGCACAGCGAACCCTGCCCGCCGACCGACAACCCGACAGCAGACGACCCGCCGACCGACGATCCGATGGCCGCCCCGGTGGCCGACGTCTTCGCCCGCGGCTGCCCATCACGAGCCACCCTAGACCACATAACGGGCAAATGGGGCACGCTGGCGATGGCTGCCCACAGCGGATGCCACCAGCAGCGAAGCCGGCAGACACCCGGCCGGGCGTCACTGCAGCAGGCTGCCCACCGGCGAGAGCAACGCCCAGCCCAGGAAGGCGGTGTGCCGGTCCATCCGCAACCGCTCACTCTCCAGCACCGTCGGGTCGTCCCGCATCGGCCACATACGAGCCGCGTCCCGCCAGGCGATGTCCCGGGTGAACTCCACCAACCGGTTCTGGTACCAGTCGTCGACCTGCCCGTTGAGCCGGTCGAGGCAGATCTGCCAGCTACTCAGGTAGCTGCGCCGCAGCTGCGGGATCCGGTCGAAGAAGATTTCGTTGATGTAGAGGTAGTCGCGGTGCTGCTCGTCGTTGTCCGGGCCCGACCCGAGCTTGGCCCAGGTGCTCATCAGGGCGAACGGCAGGTCGTAGTTGATGTGCGCGTTCACCCCGGCGGCGGCCGACGGCAACGACCGTACGCTCTCGTCGCGCAGCCGGCTGAACAGCACCTCCCAGGCCGCCGGGGTGTCGCCCCGGTTGCCCCAGCAGCGCAGCGCAGCGAAGTACCGCTCCGCGAACTCGATGTCCAGCAGGGTGAGGAAGTCAGGGTCGGCGAACTCACCGGCCTGCAGCCGCTCGTCGATGGTGCTGGTGATCACCCAGTAGAGATGGTTGAAGTCGGCCACCGGATTGTCGCTGTCACACGGCGTGGCTGCCTCGAGCAGCTTCTGCAGCGCCGCCAGATCCTCGACCACGCCGGCGACGTCGGTCGGCCGGTGGTTGAGGACATCGATGATCTGGTCATGCACGTGACCCCAGCGGAGTTCTGGCATCGAACGCCTCCAGTCTGCAGTGCTCCCTCGCCCCGGGCGGGCGGTCGTCACCGAAACGGTCGGTCCCTACAGTGGCAGCCGCTGCCAACCCGCAGGTATCGGCGCAACGACGGGTGTCTCACTGGCCGATCCCGCCGCCCCGGTGTGCGGTTTTCCGGCGGCGACGTCAACCGGTCGGGGTGGACCGACCGGTCGGCGGCCGCTACGCACCGGACTGGCAGGTTCACCGTCGGGTATCAGGCACGCGGCTGGTTACGCATGAACACCCGGGTCGCCTCCACCCGCGTCTTGACCTGCAGCTTGTTGAGAATGTTCGACACGTGCACACCGACCGTACGTTCGCTGATGAACAGCACCTCGGCCGTCGCCCGGTTGGTCCGTCCCTCCGCGACCAGTTCGAGCACCTGACGCTCCCGGTCAGTCAGCACCGCAAGCTCGTCCGGCCCGCCCGGAGCGAGCACCTGGCCGGCCCGCTCGACCATCGAGGTCCGCTTCGCGCGGTCGTTGACCAACGCCCGGGCCACCCGTTCGCCGACAGTCGGCGGGCTGGTCAGACCGGTCCGCAGAGTGACCCGTTCCTGGCTGTCCACCTCGGGCATCGGTTCCGACTCACCCGCGCTCAGCGCCACCCGGGCGCGGCGTGCCAGGGCCTGGATCTCCTCGGTGAACGGACGGGCACCGAGCCGCCGGGCGGTCCGGTACGCCGCCTGCAGTGCCCGGGTCGCGTCCGCGTTACGGGTACGGATCCCGTACAGCGCCTCGGCCTGGCGCAACCGGGCGTACGCCGCCGGGTACGGATGGCACCGCCGCTCCCATACCTCGGCGGCCCGCGACCAGAGCACCGGGTCCGACCCGCCGTCGATCCGGCTGATCTCCGCGGCGCAGAGCTCCCGGTAGCCGATCACCGCGTCGCGTACCGGCGCCGCGGTCTCCGTGTTGCTGCTGCGCTCCATCCGACCGACCACCTTGACCAGGCGCTGCACCGCCTGTGGATCGATCGGTGTCCCGCTGGACCGGGCCTCCGCCTCGGCCCGTAGCCCGTGCCAGACCAGCGGCGCCTGCAACCAGACGTCACCTGAGTGCCGCTCGGCCAGGTCGATGCCCTGCTGTACCGCCTCCCGCGCCTCGGCATGCCGGCCACGCCACATGGCCAGCCCGGCGCGCAACGTCAGCAACGGCAGCATGTGCCGCATCCCGCCGCCAGCGGCCAGCAGGGTCTCGATCGCCTCCAGGTCGGACTCCGCACCGTCGAGGTGGCCGAACCCCACATGGATCCGGCAGCGGGCCAGCAGCAGCTCTACCGCGTCGGCCCCGGACGGCCGGTGCCGCAGCGCGGCCGTGATCGCCTCCTCGGCCTCGCTCCACCGGCCGAGCCGGAACAGCCCGTTGGCGGCGGCGGAGAGCAACCGGGTGCCGTAGGTACGGGCCAGCCCGACCCGCTCGGCCCGTTCCGCACCGTGGCGGGCGACCGCGACACCCTCCTCCAACTCGTTGAGGTGGCCACTAAGCAGCTCGGCGAGTTGCAGGTCGGCGACGGCGACGTCCGCCGGGCCGCCGGACAGTTCGGCGGTACGCCGCGCCTGCCGGACCGCTTCCTTGCCCGCCGCCGGGTCGTTGAGGTACGCCTGGCTGTAGCCGAGGGTCACCCCGGCCAGCACCATCGCCGACGCACAGTCGGGCACCCCGGCTGCCAGGTCCAGCGCCTCCTGGGCCCGCCGGCCAGCGTCGGCGTACCGGCAGAGTTGCAGCAGCAGGTCGGCGGAGTGCGCGGCGGCGGCGACCCGCTCGCCGGAGGTGGCGTCGGCCGCGGCCAGCGTCCGGTCGTACTCGCGCTCCGCCTCGGCCAGCTGGCCGACCGCTGTCAGATACCGTGCCCGCAGGGTGTACAGCCAGGACGGCGGCGGGCCGAACAGGTTGGTGGCCAACTGCTCCAGCAGGGTCAGCGCGCGCTCATGCTCGCCGCTGCGGTGCGCCGCCTCCGCCGCGCGTCGACCCAGCGTGGTCGCGTCGAACTCGACCAGCCAGGCCGGCGGGACCTGGTTGGCCAGGTCGACCGCGCTGGCCCAGTGCTCGAACGCCTCGGCGAAACCGTACAGCCGCTCCGCCTCCTCGGCGGCGGCGACCACGGCCGGCAACGCCCGGGTGGTCTCGCCGGCCTCCCGCCAGTGGTACGCCAACCGGGCGTGCTGCAGGTCACCGGTGGGGCCGGCGGCGAGCGCCTCGGCGTACCGCCGGTGCCACCGGACCCGCTCGCCCGGCAGCAGCCGCGGCTCCAGGACCTCCCGGATCAGCGGGTAGCGGAACCGGTACCCGTCCGGCTCGGACAACAGCACCCGCTGGCCGACCGCCTCGCGTACCGCCTGCAGCAGCCGGTCCTCGCCGAGCTGGGCGACCCGGGCCAGCAGGTCGTGAGCGACCGGCTCCACGCCGGCGGCGACCGCATGTGACACGAGCTGGGCGTCGGCCGGCAGGGCGTCGACGTGGGCCAGGGTGATCTCGCTCAGGGTCTCCGACAGGCCGTCCCGGCCGTCCCGGGCGTCCCGGGCCAGCTCCTCGGCGACGAACGGCACCCCACCGCTGCGCCGCCACACCGACTCGGCCAGGTCCGGCTCCGGGTCGCCGCCGAGCAGCTCCGCGACGAGTTGGGCGGTTTCCGTCCGGTCCAGGGGCTCCAGATCCAACACGTGGACCGCCCCGGAACGCGACCGGGACCGGCGTAACTCCAGCAGCATGCGGCGGATCGGATCGTCGCCCCGCAGCGTCTCGGTCCGCGCGGCGCCGAGCAGCAGCAGCCGGACGTCCCCCAGCCCGGCGAGGAGGTACAGCAGCAGATGCCGGGTGGTCAGGTCGGCCCACTGCAGATCGTCCATGACCAGCACCAGGGTCCGTCCGGCGGCGACCGCGCCGAGTCCACGGGTGAGCCGTTCCAGCAGGTCACCGGCTCCGTCGGGGTGCCGGGCCTCGCCGTCCAGCACCGAGATCAACTCGTTGGCCGCGGCGCCGGACAGAACGCCAGCCCGGCCGGCCGCCGGCTGATAACGCCGCAGAGCCTGCCGAAGTGGGTGCAGCGGCGATGAGTCCCCAATGTCCAGACATGCCCCGGAGAGCACCAGGGCACCGGCAGTACGGAGCCGGTCGCTGGCCGCGCTCAGCAGCCGCGACTTACCGATGCCGCTCTCGCCCATGACGAAGACAGCAGCCGTGTTCCCCCGCTCGACCCTACGTAGCGACTCGTGCAACACCTGCAGCTGAGCCTGCCGCCCGACGAAGGGAACCTCGTCGGAGCTGGGGGCCAGCGACCTGCCATCGCGTGACTGTGTCAATCCGATCACCGACATAAAGGGTGGGAGTATCTGACATACGTCGTTCTACAGATCCTAGGGCTGCGCTGGGCTGCGACCGTTTCAGCCGTCCGTCCCGTAGGTCGGTCCACACGGACCGGATCAGGTCCACCCCGGGAGCGGACTGAAGCACCACCACCACCGCGCAGGAGGCGATCATGAGGACGCTCCGCCGCAACTACCGCCGCCCCACCGGCCCGACCCACGCAGCCGGCCCGATCTGCCGTACATCTGTAAGGTCGACCCACCGTTACTGTGCCAACTGCGGAGCGCGACGGAAACCGCCGTCCGGCTGGTCCGTTCCAGCCGCCCGGACCCGCCGCCGCACGGTCAGCGTGCTCTTCGTCGACATGGTCGGCTTCACCGCCCTGTCCAGTCGGCTTACTCCGGAGGAGGTCCGCGACGTGCAGCTGCGCTACTTCCACGCGGTGCGGACGGTGATTCGACGGTGGGATGGAGTGGTGGAGAAGTACATCGGAGACGCGGTGATGGCGGTCTTCGGCATCGCCGGCAACGACGACGATCATGGCGATGGCGGCGCGTACCCGGCGGTGCGGGCCGCTCTCGAACTCGCCGACGCGGTCCGCCGTACCGACTTTCCCGACAATGCGCGGATACGGATCCGGGTCGGAGTGGCCACCGGAGCGGCGGCCATCGACACCGCGGGTGCAGTCGACGGCGGAGTCGGATTCCTCACCGGCGACGTGATCAACGTAGCCGCTCGGCTGCAGGCGCATGCCGCCCCGGGCGATGTCGCCGTGGCCGCGGAGACCTATCGGGCCGCCGGCACGAGGCTCAGGTTCCACCAACAACCACCGATGCCGATCACCGGCCGGAGCCAGCCGGTACAGGTGTGGCGGCCGCTGCCGGGGTTGGGGGGGGGGGGGGGGGGGGGGGGGGGGAAAGGAAGGGAGGGAGGAACAGGAGGGGAGGAGCAAAAACCA
>NZ_JBSWXD010000163.1:0-14394 GCF_056160425.1 Micromonospora sp. ABR4_055 | reverse complement strand
GGTCCGGGCGAGCCGGGAGGCGGTGCCGCCGTCGGTCCGGCGGTTCATGCGCCGGGCCCGGCGACGACGGCTGCGGGCCGCGCTGCCCTGGGCGGTGGCCGGCTGCCTGGCGGCCCTGGCCGCGGTCGGCTGGTGGGTGGTCTCGGCGACCTCGGTGTTCGGCGTGGACCAGGTCCGGGTCGCGGGGGCGGCGCTGGTGACCGAGTCGGAGGTACGGCAGGCCGCGCAGATTCCACAGGGGACCCCACTGGCCCGGGTGGATCTGGCCGCGGTGGCCGGCCGGGTCTCCGGCCTGGCCGCGGTGGAGCGGGCGGTGGCGAGCCGGGACTGGCCGGGTACGGTGGTGATCACCGTGGTGGAGCGGGTGCCGGCCGCCGTGGTGCCCCAGGACGACGCGTTCGTGGTGGTCGACGGGGCCGGGGTGGCCTTCCGGACACTGGCCACGCGCCCGGACGACCTGGCGGTCGTCCGGCTGGAGACGGCCGAGTTCGACCAGGCGCTGGTCCGCGACGCGGTCGCGGTGCTCGACTCGCTGACCGCCCAGCTGCGCGAGGTACTGGAGGAGATGGTGGTCAGTGGCCCGGCCGGGATCGAGCTGCGGCTCGCCGACGACCGGGTGGTGATCTGGGGTGACGCCACGGAGAACGCGGTCAAGGCCCGGGTCGCCGACGCGTTGCTGGTCCAGGACGGCAGCGTGATCGACGTCAGTGCCCCGGATGTGGTGACCATCCGCTGATCCGGCATGTCGTCTGGGTGATTTCAGGACGGCTCGGTGTAGAAGGTACATTACGGTCTGCCGAGACTGGCTCGGCCCGGCGCGGCCCGCGACACGCCCAGCATGGTCCTTGGATCACGCGGTACGTGCGCATACGTTGCCCGGAGAGGTTCAGTGGTTGACATAACCCTAAGCCTCTAGTAGAGGGTGAGGGTTCGTCCCGCTCTCGTGTACCGACGGGTCTGTCCTCCGTGGTCCCAGTGGGCCGGGTCAGGCCGGCGCCCGCCACTCTCGAAGGGAAGGCACCCCGATGACACCTCCGCACAACTACCTGGCGGTCATCAAGGTCGTCGGCATCGGCGGAGGCGGAGTCAACGCCGTCAACCGGATGATCGAGGTTGGCCTCAAGGGCGTCGAGTTCATCGCGATCAACACCGACGCCCAGGCGTTGCTGATGAGCGACGCCGACGTCAAGCTCGACGTCGGCCGGGAGCTGACCCGGGGGCTCGGTGCCGGGGCGAACCCGGACGTCGGCAAGAACGCCGCCGAGGACCACCGCGACGAGATCGAGGAGGTGCTCAAGGGCGCCGACATGGTCTTCGTCACCTGCGGTGAGGGCGGCGGTACCGGCACCGGCGGGGCGCCGGTGGTGGCCAACATCGCCCGCAAGCTCGGCGCTCTGACGATCGGTGTGGTCACCCGGCCGTTCTCCTTCGAGGGCAAGCGACGCCAGGTGCAGGCCGAGGCCGGCATCGAGGAGCTGCGTAACCAGTGCGACACGCTGATCGTCATCCCGAACGATCGGCTGCTGGCCCTCGGTGACCGGGGGATCAGCATGATGGACGCCTTCCGGCAGGCCGACCAGGTGCTGCTCTCCGGTGTCCAGGGCATCACCGACCTGATCACCACGCCCGGCCTGATCAACCTGGACTTCGCCGACGTCAAGAGCGTGATGAGCGGGGCCGGCAGCGCGCTGATGGGGATCGGCAGTGCCCGGGGCGAGAACCGGGCGGTCGAGGCGGCCGAGGCGGCGATCTCCAGCCCACTGCTGGAGCAGAGCATGGACGGTGCCCGGGGGGTGCTGCTCTCCATCGCCGGTGGCTCCGATCTCGGCCTATTCGAGATCAACGACGCGGCGCAACTGGTCACCGACGCGGCGCACGCCGACGCCAACATCATCTTCGGGGCGGTTATCGACGACGCGTTGGGCGACGAGGTGCGGGTCACCGTCATCGCGGCCGGCTTCGACGGTGGGGCTCCCGCGTACAAGCCGGCCGAGGGTCCGCGTAAGGTCCCGGCGGCACCGGTGTCGCCGGCCGCGCCGACCAGCCCGGCTGTCGCCCCGGCGCCTCAGACGCCGACCCAGCAGACCCGCCGGGTGCTCTTCGACGACGTCGACGTCCCGGACTTTCTCAAGAACGGCTCATGACGGTCGACACCGAACGACGACGTGCGGAACTGGCCGACCGGCTGACCGCCGTACGGTCCCGGCTTGCCGCCGCCACGGCGGCGGCGGGTCGGTCGGCGGACAGCGTCACGCTGATCGCGGTGACCAAGACCTATCCAGCCGCCGACGTGCGGCTGCTGGCCGAGCTCGGGGTCACCGACGTCGGCGAGAACCGGGACCAGGAGGCGGCGGCCAAGGTCGCCGAGCTGGCTGCGGGTCCGTCCGGTGGGCCGGGACTGCGCTGGCACTTCGTCGGCCAGTTGCAGCGCAACAAGTGCCGGTCGGTGGTGGGCTACGCGGACCTGGTGCACTCGGTGGACCGGGTGCCCCTGGCCCGAGCCCTGGCCGCCGCCGCCAGTGGGCGTGGCCGGGCGCTCGACGTGCTGGTCCAGGTCAGTCTGGACGGCGTGACGGGGCGTGGTGGCGCGGTGCCGGACTCGGCGGATGCGGTGACCGGCTTCTGGCCGGTGGTCGAGTGCGTCCTGGGCAAGTCCGATCTGCGACTCGCCGGGGTGATGGCAGTGGCTCCGCTCGACCAGTCGCCGGAGCCGGCGTTTGCCCGGCTGGCGGAGGTGTCTGCCCAGCTCAGAGCCGCCGCGCCGGAGGCCTGGATGGTCTCTGCCGGGATGAGCGCCGACCTGGAGGCGGCGGTGGACGCCGGCGCGACACATGTCCGTGTCGGAAGTGCGTTGCTCGGAAAGCGCCCAACGCTACGGTAGCCTGGCGGCGGATACCAAACTACATCAGTGTTGTTTGAGCCGGACTCCCCGTCGTCGGGGGTCGACGTCCGTGACCGCGCACCGGTCATGGCGGGGAGCCGGCTCGGACCGGTGGGCACTGCAGTGTTCACGCGCGACAGTGGCACGGCGGGGGCGCGTGCCGCACGGCGGACGGAGGGGCGCGGCATGGGTGCACTGCGCAAAGCGGGGGTTTGGCTAGGCCTGGTCGAGGAGGACGACGACCAGGGCTACGACGACGGCTACGACAAGGGTAGCTACCGAGAGTCGCGCTATCGTGACAGTAGGTATGCTGATGAGTTCGCTGACGACGAGGAGCCGGACGACCCGCCACCACGCGCGCGGCCACCGGTGGAGCGGCTGCGGCCGTCGGAGCGGCTGCAGGCCCGGGCCGCTGAGCGGGAGCACCGGGCCGCTGAGCGGGAGCACCGGGCCGCTGAGCGGGAGCACCGGGGTCCGGATCCGGACCGGGGCGAGCGCGCCAGTGTGCGATCGATCACCCGGGCCGGTGCCGAGGCTGCGTCGGCCAGCTACCCGACCAGGGACAACCTGGCTCTTGCGCCGCAGCCTGCGGTGCGGGAGCGGATGGTCGTCGCCGAGGAGGAGCAGCGGTACCAGATCACCACGCTGCACCCGACCACCTACCGGGAGGCCCGGACGATCGGGGAGCACTTCCGCGACGGCACGCCGGTGATCATCAACCTCACCGAGATGGATGAGGCAGACGCCCGCCGTCTGGTTGATTTCGCTGCCGGTCTGGCGTTCGGTCTGCGCGGTACGATCGAACGCGTCACCAACCGGGTGTTTCTGCTCTCACCGGCCAACGTCCAGGTCACCGCGGAGGACAAGGCCAAGATAGCCGAGGGTGGATTTTTCAGCCTGGGCTAGCCCTGACCTGAGGATCTCGCCTGCCGTGTTGTCGATCTTGTTCCAAGTCCTGTATCTGCTGTTGTATGTCTTTCTGCTCACCCTGTTGGCGAGGTTTGTCCTGAGCGCGGTGCTTCAGTACGGTCGACGCTGGCAACCCGGTCGGGGTGCCGCAGCCGGATTGGAATCGGTGTGGAGCGTCACTGATCCCCCCCTTAAGGCGTTGAGGCGGGTGATCCCACCACTGCGAATTGGTACCGTGAGCTTCGACCTGGCCTCCCTTGTGCTCCTGGTTATCCTGTTCGTGCTGATCACGTTCGTGGTGGAGCCGCTGATCAGGGCAACCAACTGACCGGCGCGCTACGCGGCCGCAACTGACCCGAGGAGTTTCGATGCCGCTAACCCCGGCCGACGTCCACAACGTCGCCTTCAAGAAGCCTCCGATCGGCAAGCGGGGGTACGACGAGGAGGAGGTCGACGCCTTCCTGGACGAGGTCGAGCGTGAGCTCGCCCGTCTGATCGAGGAGAACAACGAGCTACGCGCCCAGGTGGAGCGCGGCGGCCGTGGCGGGCCGGCGGGCCCGGGCGCCGACCCGCGTCTCGCGGCGGAGCTCAACGACATGAAGGCCCAGCTCGACCGCGTACAGCGGGACAAGGCCGCCGCCGAGCAGGCCGCCCGTGCCATGCAGGCCGAGCTGGAGCAGGTCAGGTCGGCCGGTGGCCCGGCCGTCGGTGGCGGCGGCGACGGCGAGCAGCAGGCGCTGCGGGTGCTGATGATGGCCCAGCGGACGGCGGACGACCACGTCTCCGACGCCCGCCGGGAAGCGGACAAGCTGCTTACCGACGCCCGCACCAAGGCCGAGGAGGTCACCCGCGAGGCGCGGGCCAAGGCCGACGCGCTGGAGCGGGACGCGCGACAGCGCCACCAGGAGGCGATGGGTGGCCTGGACGCCAAGCGCACCGCGCTGCAGAAGCACATCGAGGAGCTCAAGCAGTTCGAGCGGGAGTACCGCACCCGGCTCAAGGCGTACCTGGAGAGCCAGCTGCGCGACCTGGACGGTCGCGGGCAGGGCCTCGAGGCCGAGATGGGGCGGGTCGAGGGCGGTCGCTCCGCTTCGGGCGGTGGTGGTCTGGCGACCGCCGGCCTGGCCAGCTCCTACGGCGGTGGCCGGTCCGGTGCGCTGGAGGCCGGCCGCTGAGGCCGAGCCTCTCGCGGGGGGTACGTCAGCAACGATGCGGCGGGGGTGAGCCGTGATAGTGGCAAGTCTGGTGCTCATCCTCGTCGCCGTCACCCTGCTTGTGCTCGGCCTGGCGAGCGGGTCCAGCCTGCTGCTGGTCGGCTCGATCGTCGCCAGTCTGCTCGCGGCGGTTGCTCTCGTGGTCGGTGCCAGGCAGGCCGCTGCGGCCCGAGCAGGGGACGGACGCGTCGGCTCGGTCGACCCGGAGCCGCTGTCCCGTCCGGAGTTCGGCGTTGACCCCGATCCGGTACAGGGGGCCGGTCAATGGTCATCCGCCGCGCCGGTCGGTCGGCAGCCGACCGATCCGGCCGATGACCATCTCGGCGGCGGGGCGGCCGACGACGACCCGCCCGACGAGCCAGCGGTCGAGGAGACGGGTGAGACCGATCACGCCCGGCTCGCCGGGCTCGATGCCGAAGTGATCGTGGTCGACGGACGGCCTCGTTACCACCTGGCGAGCTGCCTGTATCTGGTGGCCAGGGACGGTGAGCCGCTGCCGGTGCGCGAGGCCCTGGAGCTCGGATTCACGCCTTGTGGGCTCTGCCAGCCGAACCGGACCCTGCTGGCCGAGTCCGGCCGCGTCTGAACAGGCGGCGTTCGGTTCATGTCCCGTTCGAGCAGCCGCCGGCCCACCCGGCCGGCCGCCGGTGCCGGCGGGCGTCCGGAGACCGACCTGGTGGTCGCCGTCCGGGTCAAGCCCGGCGCCTCCCGGGCCCGGATCGGTGGTTGCCACCCCGGCTCACAGGGACCAGCGCTGGTCGTCGCGGTCACTGCCCCGGCGGTGGACGGTCGTGCGACGGAGGCGGCCCGGCATGCGCTCGCGGCTGCGCTCGAGGTGCCTACCCGGCGGATCACGCTACGGGCGGGTGCCGCCAGTCGGGACAAGCTGTTCAAGGTGGACACCGTGACCGCCGACGAGGCTGAGGTGCTGGACGCTCGGCTGCGACGTCTGCGGGACGGCTGAAGACGTCTGCGGGACGGATGAAACGGCCGAGCGCCGACACCTCGACCACGTCGTGCGCTTCCTCGATGAGGCCCGGCGAATGTCCTTCTTGGGTGATATGCCGGCCTGTGCCCCGCCACCGTCCCCTGCCGCTCAAGCTGGCCAGTCAAATCGGTGCATCACCGGACGAAAGCTGTGCCATTGTTGTCGGATGTCTTCACGTTCCGTATCCTTGCGAATCTCCGGAGTGTGCAACGGACCCGTTGTACGCCCGTTTTGTGCTTTGGGGGCAGCATGGCCGAGCTGACGGAAGCGAGGCGCCGCACGGGTCGGGTGACCCCGTCCACGACGCCGCGCCGCGTACCGTCCGGCCTGCCGACGCCGGAGGATCCCGTACAGGCACTGCCGATCGCCGCGGGTGACGCGGCCGAGGGAGCGACGATGGCGAAGCCAGCCGACACGAAGACCGCCGCCCGCGGACGAGTGGCCCGGGCACCGCGCAGCGCGGCCGAGACCACCAAGATCCAGATTGCCCTGCAGGCCCGTCGGGACGAGTTGCGAGCCGAGTATGATCAGACGCTGAGCGAGATCACCGAGCTGCAGCGGGAACGGCTGACCGACTCGGCCGGCGACGACCAGGCCGACACCGGCACCAAGACGTTCGAGCGGGAGCAGGAGATTTCCCTCGCCAGGAGCATCCTGGACCGCATCAACCAGGTGGAGCGGGCGCTGGAGCGGCTGGACGAGGGCAACTACGGCTGGTGTGAGCGGTGCGGCACGGACATTCCGGTCGAGCGGCTCGCCGCCTTCCCCTCGGCCACCCTCTGCGTGTCCTGCAAGCAGATCGAGGAGCGGCGCTAGCCGGGCGGTGACGGGCCCGACGTGGGCGAGCCGCTCCACTGAGAAGGGAGAGGCGTCTGTCCGCCGACAGCGATCCGCGCCCGGACGTTCCGAACGCCGGTGGCGACGCCCCGCCAGCACCTGGGGGCGATGGCACGCCCGTCACCGGCTCGCCGGTGACGGGCACCGGCCGACGTGCGCTGTGGGTCTTCGCCCTGGTCGCGGCGGCGGCACTGCTCGTCGACCTCGGCGCGAAACAGTGGGCGATCAGCGCCCTCACCGACCGGGAACCGGTCCGCCTGCTGGGTGGTGCCCTCTACCTGACGCTGATCCGCAACAGTGGTGCGGCGTTCAGCCTCGGATCCGACTACACCTGGATATTCCCGCTGGTCACCGTGGCGGTCGTCGGCTGGATCGGCTGGTTGACCAGAGGGCTGCGGTCGCTGCCCTGGGCGGTGGCGCTCGGGCTGATCCTCGGTGGGGCGCTCGGCAACTTCCTGGACCGGATGTTCCGCGCCCCCGGACCCCTCCTCGGCCACGTGGTGGACATGTTCAGCGTCTTCCACCCGTACGGCCAGGTCTTCCCGATCTTCAATGTGGCCGACAGCGCGTTGGTCGTCGGCGTACTCCTCGCCGTACTGCTGGAACTGACCGGCCGACAGCGCGACGGCCGCCGGCTGTCCGGAAAGGTGGACCGTTGACCACACCTGCCCGCCATGGGGAGCGACGGTCGCTGCCGGTGCCCGATGGGCTCGACGGCACCCGGCTCGATCAGGCTGTCTCCCGGCTGTTCGGACTGTCCCGCACCGCGGCCGCCGCGCTGGTGGAGTCCGGCGACGCCGAGGTGGACGGGGTCACCCGGCACAAGTCCGACCGGGTGAGTGCCGGCGCCTGGCTGGAGGTGGTCCTGCCGGCGCCCGTCACGGCTCCGGTGGTGATCGCCCAACCGGTCGACGGACTGCGGGTCGAGTACGCCGACGAGGACATCGTCGTGGTGGACAAGCCGGTGGGCGTGGCGGCGCACCCGAGCCCCGGGTGGACCGGCCCGACCGTGCTGGCCGGTCTGGCGGCGGCCGGTCACACCATCGCGACCAGTGGCGCGGCCGAACGCCAGGGCATCGTGCACCGGCTCGACGTCGGCACCAGCGGCCTGATGGTGGTGGCCAAGAGCGAGCACGCGTACTCGGTGCTCAAACGCGCGTTCAAGGAACGCGAGGTGGACAAGCGCTATCACGCCGTCGTGCAGGGGCACCTCGACCCGCTGCGCGGGACCATCGACGCCCCGATCGACCGCCATCCCACCCACGACTACCGGTGGGCGGTGGTCTCGGGTGGCAAGCCGAGCGTCACCCACTACGAGACGGTCGAGGCCTTCCCTGCCGCCAGTCTGGTCGACATCCGCCTGGAGACCGGCCGTACCCACCAGATCCGGGTGCACTTCTCCGCGCTGCGGCACCCGTGCGTAGGTGACCTGACGTACGGTGCGGATCCGACACTCGCCGTCCGACTCGGACTGACCCGCCAGTGGTTGCATGCCCGTGCGCTCAGTTTCCTACACCCCCGTACGGCGGAGGAAGTTCGCTTCCACAGCGACTACCCTGACGACTTGAAGCGTGCCCTGGCCGTGCTCGGCGATTGAGAGCCGGCGAACACGCGGTCACTCAGCGTCCACCCGCCATCGGGGAAGGGGAGTCGCCCGTGCGTGCCGGCGACCTGTTGCGGCGAATCGACCGACGGCTGCTGCCGGTCCTGCTGGACGCCGCCGTCCGGCTCGCGCAGCGACCGGTCCGTCCCCAGTTGCTCGCCGGGGTGGCCGGGGTGTCGATCAGCGCGGTGCTGGTCGCCGCCGTCTGGGCGGTGGATCACGACGACGGCGCCGTTCGCGCGGTGGACGACGTCGTGCAGGTGGGAGTAGCCGAGGGTGAGTCCATACCGGACTACCTCCGGGCGGTACGCGGCGAGCTGGCCACCTTGCCGGAGGGTCCGGCACCTGCCGGGTCGACCGGCGACAACTACGCCCTGGCAACCTTCAACGGGTATCTGGCACCCGACCGGCTCGCCGCTGTCCTGTCCGGAGTGTCTGCCGTGGAGGTGTACACCCGGGTTCCGCTGGGACGGGAGAAGACCCAGGTGATCCGGATGCCGGCCTTTCAGCTGCCCGAGGACGTGCTGACCGGGATGGAACAGGTCGCCGAGCGCAAGAGCAGGCAGGCGACCGACTACCGACGCCGGGTCGCCGAACTCGGCCGGGCAGCCGATCTTGACCAGTGGCTGGCCTACGACAAGGGCGCCCGGGTGGCCACCGCCGAGGCCGCCGCCTACCGTGACCATTGCGCCTGCGTGTTCGCGGCGGTGGTGCAGGGCGTCCCGGTCGATCTGCGCAGGCTGGCCCGCCTGGCCGAGATCCGGGTCGTCGATCCGGCGCCCGAGGTCCGCCGCCTGGACCGGGCGGTGTTCCTGCCTCCGCTACCTGAGTACGACGAGGTGGTGCCGGTCGGCGACGCCGCGCTCACCAGCAGCGGGTTGCCGTTCGATGTTCCGGCCGCCGAGCCGGGCGGTGCGGCCGACACCAAGGTCGACGGCGGCCCGACCAGTGTTGCTCCGGCGACCGACGGCGACCCGGACGCGGGGTCAGCTGGGCGGACCAGTTCCGCACCCGACCGTGAGTCCACCCCGGGCAGCGCCGATTCCGCCCCGGACGCCGACGACGGCGGCCGGGACGGTGTCGACACGTCGCCGGTCGGTCCGGGAAACCCGGCAGGTAGGGCTGACCCGTCGCCGGCGGGGTCGGGGCGCCCGACCCCGGCCCCGGCGGGCCGGTCGACCAACGGGCCGGGCCGTCCGGCCGCGACGGCTGGCACGCCGTCCGGCTGTACCCCGTCACCGACCGGCGCGTCGCCGGCCACCGGCGGACCGCCGGTCTGCCCGGGGCACCCCACCGGTGAATCTTGGTAGCGGGCCGGTATCGACCACCGGTGTCCCGGTTCCGTACGCTACCCCCGGTGCCGCCACGCTCCTCGTCGGGTGACGGCTGCGGTGACCGGACCGGGGGAGTCCGGTAGAGATGGCCGGTCGGGCCGAACAACGGGCCTTTGGCGGTGTGGCCTGAACAGGTCTAGCTTCGTAGCCTGTCAGGCGGGGACCGATAGCGCTGGGAGGGCGAGCCGTGGAGGGCACCGAGTCCGGCTGGGGCCGGCCTGCCGAACCAGCGCCGCGCTGGCGCGCGCTGCTCGACCGGGCACGCCTCGGTGGCCGTACCGGTGAGCAGCCTGAGGTGGCGGACCCCAACGGGGCGGCGCCCCGGTCGCGGGAGAATGGTCGCGGCACGGCCCAGGTGCCCAACGGCATCGCGCAGGTGCCGGGTCACCATCCGGAGCCGGGGCATTCCACCGGTGGCAGTTGGATGGGCGACTCCGGCCATCCGGCCGGTCCCGGTCACCCCTCGACCCTCGGCCACCCCGGCTATCCCGCCGATCCGGCTGATCATGGCTATCCGGCCGACCAGGGACCGCCGGCGCCGGCCGCCGGACGGTACGCCGCCCTGGCGCCGCCGCCGGCTCCGGCCGCCCCGGGTGGCTACCCGCCCGGCTATCCGGTGATGCCCGGCCACCCTGCGGACCGGGCCGCTCGGCCGGTGCGCCCGAGTGTGCCGCCACCATCGGAACAGGGCTTCCCGGGCGGCCCCGAGGTCGGCGGCTACCCGCCGGCCGCCGAGCCGCCGCGCCGGGGCGGACCTGGGCCGGGGCCGGGGTACCCGCCGGGCCCGGACGGCGGTGGCGGATACCCGGCACGGATCGAGTGGCGGGAGAGCCGGCCCGACGCGGAGGTCGACCGGGCCACCGGCATCCTGCGTCGCAACCTCGGCATACCGCGGGTGCTGGCGTTCGCCAATCCGAAGGGCGGGGTGCACAAGACGACGGCGACCGTGCTCGCTGCGGCGACGATCGGTAGCGTCCGTGGCCGTGGGGTGCTCGCCTGGGACGACAACGAACTGCGCGGCACGCTCGGACTGCGGGCCGGCAGCGCCCGTCATGCCCGGACCATCCGCCATCTGATCTCCGATCTGGTGGAGATCGAGGGCTCGCACGGCTACGAGCTGACCGACCGGCTCGACGACTACCTCCGGCACGCCTCCGACGGCTCGTACGACGTACTCGCCGGTGAGGAGAGCCCTCGGTTCGCGCAGCGGCTCGACCCGCACACCGTCCGGCGGGTGCTGGAGCTGCTCCGCCGGACCCACGACGTGATCTGTGTGGACACCGGCAACAACGTGGAGAGCGCCAACTGGCAGACCGTCCTGCAGGCCGCCGATCAGCTGGTGGTCACCTGCGTGCCCCGGGAGGACGCGGCGTTCACCGCGGACTGGATGCTGGACCTGCTGGACGATGTCGGCATGGGCGACCTGGTGCGCAACGCGGTGACCTTGCTGTCCTGCCCGAGTCCGGGGCCGATGCCGTTGCTCGACGACCTGCGCCGGCACTTCGCCACCCGGACCCGGGCGGTGGCCGTGGTGCCCTACGACCCGGCCCTGGAAACCGGGTCGTCGATCGAGTACGTGCAGTTGCAGCCGGAGACGCGGCAGGCGTGGCTGCAGGCGGCCGCGATGATGCTGGAGCCGTTCGTCCGCTGAGTCCGGGCCCGTCCCGCTGGCCCCTGGTCAGTCCGCTGGCACCCGGTCGGCTGTCGGCTGGCAGCCGTGCGCCACACCCCAGCGGGAGCACCGGCCGTCCGGGTCGGGCGTCGTGTGTGCGATCCACGCGAAGTAGCCGGCGTGGTTGGTCCGCTCGTCGGGCATGTACCGGTCGACGGTGGCGGACCCGGCGGAGGCGAGCACGAACAGCAGCGGCACGAGCAGCAACCCGACCGGTACGGTCGGCTCCCGGCCCGGGGCGGCGGCGCCGGTGCGGCCGCGCCAGTGCTGGACGGCGAGCAGCACACCGAATCCGGTGAGGATCAGCAGGCAGTAGAGCACCACTGCGGTGGTCCGCGGATACAGCCGTACGGTCTGGGTCTCCCACTGCTCGCTGGCCAGCCACATCCGCAGGAACCAGGCACTGGCCGCGCACGCGCCGAGGGCGATCACGATGCTGCGCCGCCAGGCCAGCGCGAGGGCCAGCCCGAGCCCGGCGGCGAGCAGCAGGGTGAACAGTCCGACCCCGCCGAGTTCGCCGACCGGCGGCCAGACCGGGCCGACGTCGGCCGGCCGGTCGTTGCGCCACATCGCGATGTACGCCGGCTCGGTGTCGGTGTCGAAATAGAAGTAGTCGTCGGAGGTGCCGCCGGTCGGGGCGAGCAGGCCGCGCAGATGCACCCATCCGACCAGCACGAAGCTGACCAGGGTTGCGCCGCCGAGCAGTAGGATCGACCGCCAGCCGGCCCGCCACGGGGCGGCCAGCGCGACGGCCACCAGCATGCCGCCGGCGCACCAGACGAACCATCCGGAGTAGAGCAGGAAGAGCAGCCCGAGTCCGACCCCGGCCACCGCACCGGCCAGCAGCGCCCGGCGGTCGGTCATCCGGTCGGCCCGGCGGACCGTCGACAGGAATCTCACCAGTACCGGGATCAGCATCACCAGGGTGATCTGCGGGTACGGCTTGACCGGTTCGATCATCGGCAGCATCGCCAGCACCCCGACGGTCACCGCCCAGAGCGGACGCAGCACCAGTCGCCAGGCCAGATAGGCGGCCGGGCCGAACAGAGCCGTACCGGCCAGTTGGAGGTCCTTGAGGGCGAGGACGTGCGGCTGGTCGGTCAACCGCGCCCAGGCCCCGATCACCCAGAAGACGACTGGTGGGTAGTGGTCGGATATGTCCTGCCCGGACCACAACGCGGCGGTCCACTCGAGGATCCACTGGTAGTCGCCGCCGCCGGCCCACAGCGGCAGCCGGGTGCCGCGCAGTGCCACCGCGATCCCACCGGCGACGAGCCCGGTGGCGAGCCCGGCGACTGCGGCGCAGCCGGCCCGGACGACGTACGGCCGGTGCGCAGCGGCGAGCAGCCGGTGCATCAGCACCATCGCAACGACCAGCACGCCGGCCAGCACCGCGAACCGGAGCTGGAGTGCTGCCAGACCGCTCACCTGCCCTTTCCGGTCCAGTGGATCGACATCTATGTCTTTGCTCCAGGCCAGGAACCCGAACGCGGCACCGATGCTGACCAGCGTCTCGACGCCGATGCCGGCCAACCTGGAGCGAAATGTGGGTATCTGTCTGGCTGTGTTCACACAGAGACGGTAAACCCTCGCTGACAGTGTTGTCGGGTGGAGCTCGTACTCTCCTGGGAGTGTCGTGAGTCGGGGGCGAGTGAAAGTCGTGCCGGCCGTGCGGCTGCGGTCCCCGCGCGCCTCGGTGCGGGGCCGCTGGCGACACGATAGGGTTCGCTGGTCGTGCCGGGACGGGAGAAGGGGGCCGGGTCGGTGTCCGATAGTTTTGTGCACCTGCACGTGCACACAGAGTATTCGATGCTCGATGGAGCGGCCCGGTTGAAGGAACTGTTCGCCGAGGCCAACCGTCTGGAAATGCCGGCCCTGGCGATGACCGACCACGGCAATCTTTTCGGCGCGTACGACTTCTTCAAGCAGGCGACCGGCGCCGGGGTGAAACCGATCATCGGGTTGGAGGCATATCTCACACCCGGGACGGACCGTCGGGACCGGACCCGGGTACGGTGGGCCGACGGCGGAGAGAACGACGTCTCCGGTGGTGGCGCGTACACCCACATGACGATGCTGGCGGCGGACGCGGACGGCCTGCGTAACCTGTTCCGGCTGGGCTCGCGGGCGAGCCTGGAGGGGTACTTCTACAAGCCGCGTGCGGACCGGGAACTGCTGAACGAGTACGGCAAGGGGATCATCGCGACCACGGGGTGCCCGTCCGGTGAGGTCCAGACCTGGTTGCGGATCGGTGACTTCGAGAAGGCGTGCGCGTCGGCGGCCGAATTCCGCGACATTTTCGGTGCCGACAATTTCTACCTGGAGCTGATGGATCACGGACTGGGTATCGAGACCCGGGTCCGGGACGATCTGATCCGGCTCGGTAAGCGGTTGAATCTCAAACCGGTCGCAACCAATGATCTGCACTACACCCATGAACGCGACGCGGACGCGCACGAGGTGCTGCTGTGCGTACAGTCCGGTTCGACGATGGCGGACCCGAAACGGTTCAAGTTCGACGCCCGCGACTTCTATCTCAAATCCGCGGCGGACATGCGGAAACTGTGGGACGCCGAAGTGCCGGGGGCATGTGACAACACCCTCGAGATCGCCGAGAAGATCGGCGACTATTCGGCCCTGTTTTCGTCGCGGGACCTGATGCCGCAGTTCCCGGTACCGGCCGGGGAGACCGAGGAGTCGTTCCTGCGGGCCGAGGTGCTGCGCGGGCTGGAGCGCCGCTTCCCGGGTGGGGTGCCCGACGGGCACCGCCGGCAGGCCGAGTACGAGCTCGACGTGATCCTCAAGATGGGTTTCCCGGGTTACTTCCTGGTGACCGCGGACCTGGTGCACTACGCCAAGCGGGAAGGGATCCGGGTCGGTCCGGGCCGTGGTTCGGCGGCCGGGGCGCTGATCGCGTACGCCCTGGGCATCACCGAGCTGGACCCGATCCCGCACG
>NZ_JBSWXD010000162.1:0-14655 GCF_056160425.1 Micromonospora sp. ABR4_055 | reverse complement strand
GGGGGGGGGGGGGGGGGGGGGGGGGGGGGGGGGGGGGGGGGGGGGGGGGGGGGGGGGGGGGGGGGGGGGGGGGGGGGAGGGGGGGGGGGGAGGGGGGGGGGGGAGGGGAGGGGGGGGGGGTGGGGGGGGCGGGGGGCGCGCCCGAAGCCCCCCCCCACCCCCCCCCCTCCTTCCCCCTCTCCGCCCGTCTCCCCTTTTCGGCGAGGCCGCGTTCCGCCAGCTCGACGACGTTGGTCAACAGCATCGCCCGGGTCATCGGGCCGATCCCGCCGGGCACCGGCGCCAGCGCAGCGGCCACCTCGGCCACGTCCGGTGCCACGTCACCGGTGTACTGGCCCTTGCCGTTCTCGCCGAGCACCCGAGTGATACCGACGTCGACGACCGTCGCCCCCGGCGTAACCATTTCAGCGGTGACCAGCCCCGGTACGCCCGCCGCAGCGATCACGATGTCGGCCCGGCGGGTGTGGTCGCCCAGATCCAAGGTGCCGGTGTGGCACAGCGTCACCGTGGCGTTCTCGCTGCGCCGGGTCAGCAGCAGACCCAGCGGCCGACCGACGGTGGTGCCCCGGCCGATCACCACCACCTCCGCGCCCCGGATCCGGATCTCGTTGCGGCGCAGCAGGTCGACGATGCCGCGCGGGGTGCAGGCGACCGGCGCGTCGAAGCCGAGCACCAGCCGGCCCAGGTTCACCGGATGCAGCCCGTCGGCGTCCTTGTCCGGGTCGACCCGCTCCAGCACCCGCTGGGTGTCGATCTGCTTCGGCATCGGCAGCTGCACGATGTAACCGTGGCACGCCGGATCGGCGTTCAGCTCGGCCACCACCGCCTCCACCTGCTCCTGGGTCGCGTCGGCCGGCAGGTCGCGGCGAATCGAGGCGATACCGACCTCGGCGCAATCGCGGTGCTTGCCGTTGACGTACGCCTGGGAGCCGGGATCCTCACCGACCAGCACGGTGCCGAGACCGGGCACCACCGACTGCTCCGCGAGCGCCTTGACCCGGGCACGAAGGTTGTCCTTGATGGCGGATGCCGCCGCCTTACCGTCCAGAATTGTCGCCGTCACGTCACCGATCGTCTCACGTCGCCCGATCCGCCCCGGTTGGCACCTCGCACGGACCAGCCGGTCAGGGCCGCACGTCGGCACCGTACGCCGCCGCGACCTGCACCGCCTGGGCCAGGTCGATCCGCGCCCCGGTCAGGTCGAGGCCGCGCAGCTCGACCCCGGCCAGATCCGCGCCACGCAGGTCCGCGCCACGCAGCTTCGCGCTGGTCAGCCGGGCATAGCCGAGGTCCGCCCCGGAAAGATCCACCCGGCTCAGGTTCGCCTCGGTCAGGTCGGCTTCCCTTAGCCGCAGCCCGGACAGCTTCGTACCGGTCAGGTCCTGGCCGCGCAGCAGCACGAACCCCCAGTCTCCGCCGTCGACATGCAGCGGGCGCAGCGTGCAGTCGAGAAACTGGGTGCCGGTCAGCTTGCAGTCGGCGAAGGTCGCGTCGAAGAACGACGACCGCCGGATCACGCAGTGCAGCAGCGCGCAGTGCGTCAGCCGGGCCGCGTTGGCCCGCACGTTCGCCAGTACGCAGTTGGTGAAGACGCAGCCGGTCAGCACCGCCTCGGTCAGGTCGACGTCGACGAGCTCACAGCGGTCGAAATGCACCCGGTCGAACTCGTCGAGCGCCCAGTCGGCCCCGACGATCCGCTCCTCGACGCGCTGCTGCGGCGACACGACGACGGCCGGCCGGTCAGTGGAAGAAGTGCCGGGTGCCGGTCAGGTACATGGCGACCCCGGCGGCGTTCGCCGCCGCGATCACCTCGTCGTCCCGGATCGAACCGCCGGGCTGCACCACCGCGCGTACCCCGGCGTCGATCAGCACCTGCAGTCCGTCCGGGAACGGGAAGAACGCGTCGGAGGCGGCCGCCGCGCCGGCGGCCCGGCCGGCACCGGCCCGGCGTACCGCCAACTCGGCGGCGTCGACCCGGTTGACCTGGCCCATGCCGACCCCGACGGTCGCACCGTCGCGGGCCAGCAGGATCGCGTTGCTCTTCACCGCGCGTACCGCCCGCCAGGCAAAGCCCAGGTCGGCCAGCAGGTCCGCGTCGGCCGGCTCACCGGTGGCCAGCCGCCAGCTCGCCGGATCGTCGCCGGCGGCGTCGACCCGGTCGACGGTCTGCGCCAGCCGGCCACCGGTGACCTGCCGCCACTCGACGTCCGCCGGCTGCCACGCCGGGGCGAGCAGCAGCCGCAGGTTCTTCTTCCGGGCCAGCACCTCGACCGCGGCCGGGTCGAACCCGGGGGCCACCACCACCTCGGTGAAGATCTCCGCGACCTGGTTGGCCAGCTCGACGGTGACCGGCCGGTTGACCGCGATCACCCCGCCGTACGCGGAGACCGGGTCGCAGGCGTGCGCCTTGCGGTGCGCCTCGGCGACGTCGACACCGACCGCGATGCCGCACGGGTTGGCGTGCTTGATGATCGCCACGGCCGGGGCGGTGAAGTCGTTCGCCGCCCGCCAGGCGGCATCGGCGTCGACGTAGTTGTTGTACGACATCTCCTTGCCGTGCAACTGCTCGGCCTGGGCCAGCCCGGCCGGTGCCGCCGGGTCCAGGTAGAGGGCCGCCCGCTGGTGCGGGTTCTCGCCGTAGCGCAGCACGGCGGCCCGACGCAGCGCGGTGCCGGCGAACTCCGGCCAGTCGACCGGCTGGTCGGTGTCCGCGCCGACCAGGGTCCGGGCGCACCAGTCGGCGACCGCGACGTCGTACTCGGCGATGTCGGCGAAGGCACGGGCGGCGAGGGCGCGCCGCTGCCGCAGGGTGAAGCCGCCGTCGGCAAGGGCCTGCTCGACCAGCGGGTACGCCGACACCGAGGTGACCACCGCGACGCTGGTGTGGTTCTTCGCCGCCGCCCGCACCATCGCCGGGCCACCGATGTCGATCTGCTCCACGCAGCCGTCCAGGTCGGCACCGGAGGCCACCGTCTGCTGGAACGGGTACAGGTTGGACACCAGCAGGTCGAACGGGGCGACGCCGAGCTGGGCCAGCTGCGCGGTGTGGTCGGCGGAGCGCAGGTCGGCCAGCAGTCCGGCGTGCACGTGCGGATGCAGCGTCTTGACCCGGCCGTCCAGGCATTCCGGGAAACCGGTCACGTCCTCCACCCGGACCACCGGCACACCGGCGGCCGCGATTGTGGTCGCGGTCGACCCGGTGGAGACGATCTCCACCCCGGCGGCGTGCAGCATGGTGGCCAGCTCGACCAGACCGGTCTTGTCGTAGACGCTGATCAACGCCCGGTGCAGCGGGCGGCGGCCGTCGGTGCTCGGGTTCATCGGATGGTGACCTTTCGATGCGAGATGGTCCAGCCGTGCCGGACCAGCCGGCCGACGTACTCGACGAGCTGCGCCCGTTCCGCTTCCTTGATCCGCTCGGTCAGGCTGGCCTCGTCGTCGTCCGGCTCGACCGGGACCGCGACCTGCGCGACGATCGGTCCGGTGTCGACGCCGGCGTCGACGAAGAAGAGCGTGGCACCGGCCAGCTTGACCCCGTAGGCGAGGGCGTCACGCGGGCCGTTCATGCCGGGGAACGCGGGCAGCAGCGAGTTGTGGGTGTTGACGTAGCGGTCCCCGAAGGCGGCCAGGAACCGGGCGCCGACCAGTTTCAGGAAGCCGGCCGAGACGATCAGGTCCGGCTGGTACGCGGCGACCTCGGCGGTCAGCGCGGCGTCCCAGTCCGCCCGGCTGGCGTGGTCGGCGACCCGGGCCACGAAGGTGGGCACCCCGGCGGTCCTGGCCCGGTCCAGCCCGGCGATCCCGTCCCGGTCCGCGCCGACCGCCACGACGACCGCGCCGTACGCCGGGTCCTCGGTGGCGTCGAGCAGTGCCTGCAGATTGGTGCCGGAGCCGGAGACGAGCACCACGAGTCTGGCCGGGGACGAGGTCACCCGAGCACCCTACCCGGCCGCCGCCCAGGCCCCGCCCAGGTCCCGACCAGCGCGACGGGCGGGCGTGACGGCGGCAGGATTTGCGCTGACCAGTTACGCTGCCCGACGCTCGGGCAAACACGATCTCCGACCGCCCTGAGCGTCGTCGTCATGAAGGAGCTCTCTGTGCAGCCCGGCTATCCAGGCCAAGATCCGTACGGCCAGCAGCCCCAGGATCCGACCTCGTCGCCACCGTCCGACCCGTACGGCCAGCAGCCGCCGCCGGGGCAGCCCTACTCGAACCCGTACGGCCAGCCGCCGCCGCCGGGGCAGCCGTACCCGCAGCAGCAGCCGGGGCAGCCCTACGGTGACCCGTACGCGCAGCAGCCGGTGCCGGGCCAGCCGTACCCCGCCGGCGGCTACGGCATGCCGGGCCAGCAGAAGAACAACAACCTGGGCCTGATCGGCATGATCGTCGGCATCGCCTCGTTGGTGCTGGCCCTGTGCTGCCCGCTGCTCGGCATCCCGGCCGGGATCGCCGGCGCGGTGCTCGGCTTCCTCGGCAAGAACAAGGTCGACCAGGGGCTGGCGGACAACCGTGGCCAGGCGATGGCCGGGCTGATCTGCGGCGCGATCGGGGTGGTGCTCAGCATCGCGAACTCGATCCTCGGCGTTCTGATGGACTTCGGCAGCGGGTTCAACAGCATCTGAGCCAGGCTCTGTGACGCGACCCGTTCAGGGCGTCCCGGATCGTCCGGGGCGCCCTGTGCCGTTGCCGACGTGTCCCGGACCGGCGCCTTGTCCCGGCCCGGCACCGGACCGTCGCTGGCGGGGCCCGGACCGGTCCGCCGGGGGCGCCGCCACCGCCCGCGCCGCCACCGCGCCGACCACCGCCCCGACCGCGACCACCGCGCTCGACACCGCCGCCACCTGCCAGGCGACCGGGCCGACGTCGGCGAGCCGTCCGGCACCGAGCGGCCCGCCGGACACGGCCGCCGCACCGCCCAGGAACAGTCCGGCCACCGGCCCGCTGATCAGGGCGGCACCGATCAGCACAGCCCAGCCGGGCAGCCCGGCACCACCCCGGTCGGTCGCCGCCGGCCAGCGGCGGGCCAGCACCCACCCGGTGGTCATCCCGGCCAGGACCGGCAGGGCCAGCAGCGCGGCGCTGAGCCCCCCGGCCGGGCCGTTGGGCAGTCCGGCGAACAACGGGACCGCCGGCAGGCTGCCGAGGGTGACCTCGGTGGTCCGTACCGCAGTGTCGGAGCCGAGCGCGAAGCCCGGCCCCAACAGGTAGGCGGTCGCCCAGATGGTGGCGTTCGGCGCGTACGCGAGGCTGAGCAGCGTGATGCCGGCCTGCCCGGCCACCCCGGCCCGGTACACCCCGATGGTGTCGGCGGCGTCCCCGCCGCTGATCGCCACGGACAGCCCGGCCACGGCGGCACCGGCGCCGAGCACCAGCAGCGCGGCGACCACTCCGGCGCGCGCCGCGTGCCGGAGCAGGTCGGGGCAGCGCGCCGCCAGTCGACGCAGCGAACTGGTGGTCTGGCCGGCGCCGAGCAACGCGCCGATCCCGCCGAACGCCGCCAGCGTGCCCCCGGCCCGCAGCGGTTCGATCCCCGTCGTAGCGCTGCTGGCGACGTGCGCGGCGGCGGCGCCCAGCGCGCCGTACGCGGTCGCGACGGCCAATGCGACGACGATCGCCCGTACGGCGGATCCGCTGCGCCGGGCACCGACCGCCCGGGTGGTGTGTACCCCGGCCCGGTAGATCCGCCAGGCGGCGAGCGCGCTGAGCAGCAGCGGCGGCAGGCCGAGCGGCCCGGTCGGCGTGTCCAGCGGTACGCCGTGCCCGAGCAGCCAGGCGGCCAGACCGATCCGGGCCGCGCCGAGGACCGACGAGTCGCCTTCGGCGAGTCGGATCAGCCACATCACCACCGCGACCGGCAGGTACGACACCACCGCGGCCCACAGGGTGGTCACCGAGGCCGCGACGACCAGCGGGGCCCGGCCACGGCGGGCGGCGCCGGGGGCCCGGCCGGGGCCGGGGTGCCGAACGGCGTCGACCGACGCGGTACCGTCCGGCGGTCGCGGCGGATCCGGGGGGTGGGCTGCCATCGTGCCTACTTTGGCACGTGGGCGCACTGATCCGGCGGCAATATCGACGTGGCCTGGCCGGTCACCTGCCGAACCCGCCGACATTCCGGTCATTTGGCCGTACGCTCGGTGCTGGACCACGCCGTCGACGACGGCGGTCGTCGAGTTGACGGGGGACCCTGCTGATGACCCAGTATCCACCGGCCGCGGCGTCGGCCGGCAGCGACCGCAGCACCCTGTGGGGTGTGCTCGGGATCGTGATCGGCCTGCTCTGCTGCGGCATCCTCGGCATCGTCTTCGGCGCACTGTCGATCCGCGACGCCAACCGCTTCCGCAAGTCCCCGGTGCTGGGCTGGGTGGCGATCGTGCTGAGCGTGCTGAACATCATCGGTGGGGCCAGTCTCTGGGCAACCGGGAACTACCCGATCGGCTGACCGCACGACGACGGCCGCCGACCGGTTTCCCGATCGACGGCCATGTGTCGACTGTGGTCGATCAGTGTCGGCTGTGGCCGGTCAGCTGCCGGTGATCACCTGGCGCATCAGCCGGGCGGTCTCGCTCGGCGTACGGCCGACCTTGACTCCGGCCGCCTCCAGCGCGACCTGCTTGGCGGCGGCGGTGCCCGCCGATCCGGAGATGATCGCACCGGCGTGGCCCATCGTCTTGCCGGGCGGGGCGGTGAACCCGGCGATGTAGCCGACCACCGGCTTGGTCACGTTCGCCTTGATGAACTCAGCGGCCCGCTCCTCGGCGTCGCCGCCGATCTCGCCGATCATGACGATCGCGTCGGTCTCCGGGTCGTCCTGGAAGGCGGCCAGCGCGTCGATGTGGGTGGTGCCGATGACCGGGTCGCCGCCGATGCCGACGCAGGTGGAGAAGCCGATGTCACGCAGCTCGTACATCAGCTGGTAGGTCAGCGTGCCGCTCTTGCTGACCAGGCCGATCCGGCCGGCCGGGGTGATGTCCGCCGGGATGATGCCGGCGTTGGAGGCCCCTGGGGAGGCGATGCCCGGACAGTTCGGGCCGATGATCCGGGTCTTGCCGCCCTTGGCGGTGTTGTGGGCCCAGAAGGCGGTCGAGTCGTGCACCGGGATGCCTTCGGTGATCACCACGGCGAGCGGGATCTCGGCGTCGATCGCCTCGATCACCGCCGCCTTGCAGAACGCCGGCGGGACGAAGATGACCGTGACGTCGGCCCCGGTCTCCTTCATCGCCTCGCCGACGGTGGCGAACACCGGGAGCCGGGTGTCGCCGAACTCGACCTGCTGTCCGGCCTTGCGCGGGTTGACCCCGCCGACGACGGTGGTGCCGGCGGCGAGCATCCGCCGGGTGTGCTTGGAGCCCTCGGAGCCGGTCATCCCCTGCACGATGACCTTGGAGTCCTTGGTCAGCCAGATCGCCATCTCGATCACTGTCCTTCCGGGCGGCCGGACGCCGCTGCGGCGAGCTGCGCGGCCCGCTCGGCCGCTCCGTCCATGGTGTCGACCCGCTCGACGAGGGGGTTGGCGGCCGAGTCGAGGATCGCCCGGCCCGCCTCGGCGTTGTTGCCGTCCAGCCGGACGACGAGCGGCTTGGTCACCGTCTCACCGCGCTGTTCGAGCAGGGCCAGCGCCTGGACTACGCCGTTGGCCACCTCGTCGCAGGCGGTGATCCCGCCGAAGACGTTGACGAACACGGTCCGCACGTCCGGGTCGGAGAGCACGATCTCCAGACCGTTGGCCATCACCGCCGCGCTGGCGCCACCACCGATGTCGAGGAAGTTGGCCGGTTTGACGCCGCCGTGCGCCTCGCCGGCGTACGCCACCACGTCGAGGGTGGACATGACCAGGCCGGCCCCGTTGCCGATGATGCCGACCGAGCCGTCGAGCTTGACGTAGTTGAGGTCTTTCTCCTTGGCCCGCTGCTCCAGCGGGTCGACCGCGGACTGGTCGACCATCGCCTCGTGGTCGGGGTGCCGGAAACCGGCGTTCTCGTCCAGGGTGACCTTGGCGTCGAGGCAGAGCACCCGGCCCTCGGGGGTCCGGGCCAGCGGGTTCACCTCGACCAGGGTGGCGTCCTCGGCGATGAACGCCTGCCAGAGGCGTACCGCGATCTCGGTGATCTGGTCGGTGAGCTCAGCCGGGAAGCCGGCGGCGGTGACGATCTCGGCGGCCTTGGCCTCGTCCACCCCGACGTTGGCGTCGATGGCGATCTTCGCCACCCGCTCCGGGGTCTCGGCGGCGACCTGCTCGATGTCCATCCCGCCCGCGACACTGGCGATGCAGAGGAAGGTGCGGTTGGCCCGATCCAGCAGGTACGACAGGTAGTACTCGTCGGCGATGTCGGCGGTCACCGTCAGCATGACCTTGCCAACGGTGTGCCCTTTGATGTCCATGCCGAGGATGTTGGTGGCGTGGCTGACCGCCTCGTCGGCGTCCTCGGCTAGCTTCACGCCGCCGGCCTTACCTCGACCACCGACCTTGACCTGGGCCTTGACCACGACACGGCCGCCGAGGCGCTCGGCGATCGCGCGGGCCTCTTCCGGGGTGGTGGCGACGCCGCCGGCGAGCACGGGCAATCCGTGTCGCTCGAACAGCTCGCGCCCCTGGTACTCGTACAGGTCCACGTTTGCGCGTCCCGTTCCGTCTCTGCGGCGCGCCGTCGCGCCGCCGCCAGCGTGCAGAATCAGATGATTTCCCGGTCACGAGCGGTGACCGGCCATTGGCGCAGCCTAACCACCCGGCCCTGGGACGCCAGCAGGCGGGCGGACGGTGTGCGCAACCGCACACATCCGGCGAGCCGCCCGCGCAGCAGTACGGCGACCTGGCCCCGACCACCGGCACAGACCCGAGAAATAGGGTGTGCCGGCGACGTAACCCCCGGTGACAGGTGTCGTTGAGTGAGGTGTCGGAAACGCAGCGCGGGGCCGACGGAAAGCGGCCGATGCCCTGTCGGTCGAGGGGTGGCGGCGGGGCATCGTGCATGGAGAGGCCGGACGTGTGAGGGGTGCGTCCGGCCTCTCACCCTTTTGCTGCGCGCCCCACCCCCTTACTGGGCGGGAACGTTGCCGCTTCACTTGGCGGGGACGTTGCCGCGGACCCAGTCGACAATGTCGGCGGTGCTCGCCCCAGGGGTGAAGATCCTGGCCACGCCGAGCTCACCGAGTGCTGCGATGTCCTCGTCAGGGACGATGCCTCCGCCGAAGACCACGATGTCGTCCGCACCTCGCTGGCGCAGCAGGTCGAGCACTCGGCGGAACAGCGTGAGGTGCGCGCCGGACAGCACGGAGAGCCCGATGGCGTCGGTATCCTCCTGGATGGCGGTCTCGACGATCTGCTCCGGTGTCTGGTGCAGACCCGTGTAGATGACTTCGATGCCGGCGTCCCGCAGCGCCCTGGCCACCACTTTGACGCCGCGGTCGTGGCCGTCGAGACCAGGCTTGGCCACCACCACCCGGATCCGAGTCTCCATCGCTGCACGCCTCCTGCCGACCGACCGATCCTTAACGAAGGTTAACCAACCTCGGCACATCGACGGCAGCCCGGCCGACCCTGAGCCGCAACCCCGATTCACCCTGACTGAACGCACGATAAGTATTGCTCCATGTAACCAGCGGTTACCAACGAGGGGCCCGATAAAAGGTTACGAAAACGGACAATAGACAACGGACAGTCGCAGATCGTCAACAGTTTTTCGCGAGTCGGGTTGTGGCGGCCCTAGGGGTTGGCTACCGTGTCCACGGTTGTCCTCTGGCTCCAGCCAGAACCAACCCGGCCAACGAGCGTTAATCCCAGGTTCCGCAACGAGGGTCCCGGATGCTCGCACCGCCGCCGAACTACCCGCCGATGGAGGGTGTGCGTGCGCCAGCGCCTGTCGTCAGAGCCCGATCGATATCGGGGTCGTCGCCGCGTACCGACTCCACCCCGTAGCCGCTACGCGGTCGTCATGACCACCGCCGTCGTCGGCGCGGGTGTCGTCGCCCTCGGGGCCAGCGCGATGCCCGACGCCAAGACGCTCAGCCCGGCGGCCCTGGCCGACCTGGAGAACAGCGTCGCCCTGAGCGACCAGGCCCTGGAGATCGACGACCAGGCCCTGGACCTGGACAGCCAGATCAGCGAGCGGGCCGAGGACGCCGAGCGCGCCTCCCGGGACGCCGACCGGACCCCGGCCACCTCGATGACCCAGGCTGCCCCGGACGTCTGGATGCTGCCGCTGCGCGGCTACACCTTCACCTCTCCGTACGGCATGCGCTGGGGAAAGCTGCACGCCGGCGTCGACCTGGCCGCCGCCGAGGGCACCCCGTTCCACTCGATCCACGCCGGCACGGTCACCCTCGCCGGCTGGAACGGCGGCTACGGCTACTGCGTGATCGTCAAGCACGACGACGGGACCGAGGCCGTCTACGGCCATGCGTCCCGGCTGCGGGTCACCGCCGGTCAGCGGGTAGAAGCCGGTGATCTGCTCGGCGACGTCGGCAACACCGGTCACTCCTACGGCGCCCACCTGCATCTCGAGGTGCACGTGGACTCGGAGCCGCAGGATCCGATCACCTGGCTGCGGGGCAAGGGAGTGGACCTCAAGCTGCAGGTCGAGGCGATCTACGGTGGCGTCGTCGAGCCCTGACATTGAGTGACTGAAGAAACCGCTCAGGCCGCACGGTCTGAGCGGTTCTTTGTGCAGTCCGGACGCCCACCACCAGCGAAAATATGTCCTGCGTCACATTGGATTTTGTGACCTGAACCACTATCGGTCCAGTCAAGAAATCCCCCATCCAAACACGGAGAGTCACGAAATTCCGGCCTCCGAGCGGTGCTCCTCGCCTTCTGTGACTACCCGGTACCCACCCACCGTGCCTGGCACACCACCATTTCCGGGTCCGTGCCCCCCTTACCGCGGAGGTCACTCCCGTGTCGCACCCCGAGCCCACGGAGCGCAGCAAGCCCTCGACCCGGCGTCGGCCACCAGGGCTGCACCGGCTGGTTCCGCCCGGCAGGCACGCCCAGGTAGCGGAGTTCGGCCGCCGGACCCGCACCGCCGCCCTCACCGTCCTGGCCGTGGCGGCCCTCGGGATCGGCGGCGCGGCCACCGCACTTAACTCCGCCCCCGACC
The DNA here is from genome assembly GCF_056160425.1 of Micromonospora sp. ABR4_055. Taxonomy (NCBI): domain Bacteria; kingdom Bacillati; phylum Actinomycetota; class Actinomycetes; order Micromonosporales; family Micromonosporaceae; genus Micromonospora; species Micromonospora sp. ABR4_055. The sequence goes on along the minus strand of NZ_JBSWXD010000162.1, from coordinate 3,562 downwards.
CCACCGCGACCGATCCGGCGACGACCTCGGCCCTCGCCGACCGGGCCGACGCGGCGGGACGCGCCGACCGGAGCACCCGTCAGCCGACGGCCACCCCGGACAGCGGCGGGGACGAGACCGGCTTCGGCGCGGCGCCCACCGACAGCAGCACCAGCCGTGCCGAGGAGACCGGTCAACCGGCGGACCCGACCGAAGCAGCCGACGACGCGCCGACCCGGACCGACGACGAGCCCGCAGGGTCGGCCGACGCCAACAGCAGCGACGACAACAGGGACAGCGGTGACCCGGCAACGACCTCGGCGACGGCGGCGCAGCCGAGCTCGACGGCCGGCACGTCCGACTGGGTCACCCCGATGCCCGGGGCACAGATCACCTCCTGCTACGGCCAGCGCTGGGGCGTCCTGCACGCCGGGATCGACCTGGCTCTGCCGGCCGGCACCCCGGTGCTCGCCGCCGGCGCTGGGACGGTGCAGGTCGCCGGCTGGGCGTACACCGGCTACGGGATCTCGGTGGTGATCGACCACGGCGGCGGTGTGCTGACCCACTACGCGCACCTCTCCGCGACCAGCGTGTCGGTCGGCGACCGGGTGGCCCCCGGGGACACCATCGGTGCGGAGGGCTCCACCGGCGACTCCACCGGCCCGCACCTGCACTTCGAGGTACACATCGGCGGGCTATGGAGCCAGGTGGACCCCGCCCCGTGGATGCGCGAACGCGGCGTCGACCTGGGCTGCTGACCGGTTCGGTACGGGTCCGGGGTCAAACCTTCTCGATCGGCGCGTGCCGCAGCACCAGCCACATCGTCTGGTCGCCGAAGTCGACCTGCGCCCTGGCTCCCGGCCCGTGCCCCTCCACCGCCAACACCCGGCCCAGCCCGTACCGCTGGTGGTTGACCCGCTCCCCCACCGTCACCTTGGGCGCGGTGGGCAGCTCGCTGGCGGTACTCAGCCGACTCGGGTCCACCCCGAGCCGCTGAGCGAGGCGGGCGGCTTTCGGCGTACCGCCGGCGAAGCCGCCACCTCGCGCGACCGGTGACCGGTCTGCGGCGGCCGACCGCCCACCGACCCCGCCACCCGTGCCCGACCAGGAGGTGTACGCCGCCTCGGTCCGCTCCCAGCGGACCAGCTCGGCCGGCAACTCGGAGAGGAACCGCGACGGCGGGTTGTATGCCGGCTGCCCCCACGCGGCCCGGGTCACCGACCGGGACAGGAACAGGCGCTGCCGGGCCCGGGTGATCCCGACGTACGCCAGCCGCCGCTCCTCCTCCAGCTCCCGGGTGTCGCCGAGGGCCCGCAGGTGCGGGAAGACGCCGTCCTCCAGACCGGTCAGAAAGACCACCGGGAACTCCAGGCCCTTGGCGGTGTGCAGCGTCATCAGGGTGACCACACCCTGGTGGTCCGGGTCGTCGTCAGGCACCTGGTCGGCGTCGGCGACCAGCGCGACCTGCTCCAGGAAGCCGGCCACGGTCGCCGGCTCGTCGGACGCCTCGACCCGCTCGGTGTACTCGCGGGCCACGCTGACCAGCTCCTGCAGGTTCTCCACCCGGCCGGCGTCCTGCGGATCCAGGCTCTCCTCCAGCTCGGTCAGATAGCCCGAGCGCAGCAGCACCGACTCCAGTGCCTCCTCCGGGGTGGTGGTGGCCAGCTGCTCCCGCACGCCGTCGAGCAGCGCCACGAAGTCGGTGATCGCGTTCACCGCCCGAGTGGAGATCCCCGGTGCCTCGGCCGCCCGGCCCAGCGCAGCACCGAACGAGATCCGCTCGCGGGCGGCCAGCGCCTCGACGCACGCCTCGGCCCGGTCGCCGATGCCCCTACGCGGCGTGTTGAGTACCCGCCGGATGCTCACCGTGTCGTCGGCGTTGACCACCGCCCGCAGGTAGGCCAGCGCGTCGCGGACCTCCCTACGCTCGTAGAAGCGCACCCCGCCGACCACCTTGTACGGCAGGCCGACCCGGATGAACACCTCCTCGAAGACCCTGGACTGGGCGTTGGTGCGGTAGAAGACCGCCACGTCGCCCGGTCGGGCCGCGCCGTCGTCGCACAACCGGTCGATCTGCCGGGCCGCCCAGTCCGCCTCGGCGTGCTCGGTGTCGGCGACGTAGCCGACGATCTGCTCGCCGTCGCCCTGGTCGCTCCACAGCCGCTTCGGCTTGCGGCCGGCGTTGTTGGTGATCACCGCGTTGGCGGCGGTCAGGATCGTCTGGGTGGAGCGGTAGTTCTGCTCCAGCAGGATCGTCCTGGCCTGGGCGAAGTCCCGCTCGAACTCCAGAATGTTGCGGATGGTGGCGCCCCGGAAGGCGTAGATCGACTGGTCTGCGTCGCCGACCACGCAGAGCTCCCCCGGCGGCACGTCGTCCGACCCGTCGCCCACCAGCTCCTTGACCAGCTGATACTGCGCGTGGTTGGTGTCCTGGTACTCGTCGACCAGCACGTGCCGGAACCGCCGCCGGTAGCTGCCGGCCACGTGCGGGTGGGCCTGCAGCAGGTGCACCGTCGTCATGATCAGGTCGTCGAAGTCGAGCGCGTGTGCCTCGCGCAGCCGACGCTGGTAGAGCGTGTAAGCCTCGGCCAGGGCCCGCTCATTGGGGCCGGCCGCCCGGTCGGCGAACGTCTCCGGGTCGACCAGCTCGTTCTTCAGGTTCGACACCTGGGTGGCCAGCCCACGGGCCGGGTAGCGCTTCGGGTCCAGGTCGAGCTCCCGGGCGACCAGCTGCATCAGCCGCCGTGAGTCGTCCGCGTCGTAGATGGAGAACGTCGACTTCAGCCCCGCGTGCTCGTGCTCGGCCCGCAGGATCCGTACGCAGGCGGAGTGGAAGGTGGAGACCCACATCATCCGGGCCCGCGGCCCGACCAGGTTGCCGACCCGCTCCTTCAGCTCACCGGCCGCCTTGTTGGTGAAGGTGATCGCCAGGACCTCACCGGGGTGGGTCTGCCTGGCCGCGAGCAGGTACGCGATCCGGTGGGTGAGCACCTTCGTCTTGCCGGAACCAGCGCCGGCCACGATCAGCAGCGGGCCACCGGCGTGGGTGACCGCCTCTCGTTGCGGGCCGTTGAGCCCGGTCAGCAGCGCGGCGGCAGCCAAATTGGGCTCAGCCGGCCCTCGGCCGGCCGAACTGGGCTCAGCCGGCGGACCGCCCCGATCCGTGACTGGTACGGATGGGGCCGCTGGGGTTTCGAAGAGTGGATGCATCGCACGGGCGAGTCTATGCCGCACGACCGACAGCCCCGCGCCGCCAGGCCCGCGCCGCCAGACTGGGGCCGTCGGCGCGCTGGGTGTCTTCCCAGAGGGTGGCGGAATTCTTGCGCTGGCGTCGCCAGCCTGGGCATACTCGTAGCGTGATCCGCCAGGCACGATTCTTCTTTAGCTACGGTTCCGGGAGTCCGGCTGCCGTAGGTCGCGCCTGATCATCAGACCTACAAGTGCCCCGGGGTCTCGCGAGAGCCCGGGGGACCTCTCGTTCCAGGGTTTTCTTTCCCCCGGGCCGGACCATCCCAAAGGAAGGAAACGGGGACCAACCCCATTTCGCACACCACCCACCACAAAACGACACCCCCCGCCCGCA
>NZ_JBSWXD010000161.1:0-14800 GCF_056160425.1 Micromonospora sp. ABR4_055 | reverse complement strand
GGCCTGGCCCGCGAGGTCGGGCGGGAGGCGGCGCGGACCCCGGTCGCCTGCGGGGTCGGCACCGCCGGCACCGTCGACCCGGCGGGTCGGGTCGCCCACGCCACCGACACCCTGCCCGGCTGGCGGGGCACCGACGTGCGGGCGGCGTTCACCGCCGCCCTCGACCTGCCGGTCGTGGTGTCCAACGACGTACACGCGATGGCTGTCGGCGAGGCATCCTGCGGTGCCGCCGCCGACGCCCGGGACGCGCTCGTCGTCGCCGCCGGCACCGGGATCGGCGGCGCGATCGTGGTCGGCGGCGAGCTGGTGGTGGGCCGGCACGGGTTCGCCGGCAGCGTCGGGCATCTGCCGGCCGCCCGGCACTTCGGCCGACGCTGTGGCTGCGGCGCGGTCGACCACGTCGAGGCGTACGCGGCTGGTCCGGCGATCGCCGCCGAGTACGCGGCCCGGACCGGTCGCGGCGCACCGCCGCCGCTGGAGGAGGTCGCGGCGGCGGCCGCCGCCGGCGACCCGGTTGCGGTCGAGGTGACCGATCTGGCGGCCCAGGTGCTCGGTGCCGGGTTGGCCACCGCCGCCAACCTGTTGGACCCCGAGGTGGTCGTCCTCGGCGGCGGCGTGGTCGGACTCGGTGACCGGTTCGTCGCGGGGGTGCGCGCCGCGCTGCACACGGCGGCGCTGCCCGGCATCGACCGGCTGCCGGTGCGGACCGCCCGGCTCGGTAACGCCGCCGTGCTGGCCGGTGCCGCGCTGCTCGCCCGCCGGGTCAGCGCCGGTCGAGCCGGCCAGGTCAGCGCCGGTTGAGCCGGCCAGGTCAGCGCCGGTCGAGGTCGATGACTGGCTCGGCGCCAGCCGCCATGCCGCCACCTCCTCCGCCGACCCCGTCGCCACCGCTGGCACCGGGCCGCAGCCCGGTCGCCTGGATGCTGAGCATGCCGACGACGAGGACGAGGAGTCGGCCGAGCATCGCCCCGTGCCCACCCCACACCACGGTTCTCACCCGACGGACCCTCCTCCGCGTACCTGGCAGCGACCTGACGTCGCGACACGCCGAACACAGTATCTGGTGTTGCGTCTTCTGGCTCGCACCCATATATGGTGTACCTCGCAGCTGGTTCGACCACCCCTCGGCGGTGGTCGAGGCAAGAGGGAACCCGGTGTGAGTCCGGGACTGCCCCGCAGCGGTGAGTGGGTACGACCGCCGTCACCGAGCACTGGACCCGTCGCGGGTCCGGGAAGCGACGGCCAGTAGGCACGAACACGGCGCCCACGAGTCCGAAGACCTGCCAGCGTGCCGCACGCGACGCGTGCGGCGGTCGAAGGCCGCGCGGGACGGCCGACGCCGACGACCGGTCGACACCCGGCGGAGCAGCCGCCAGGTGGGTGACCGGCGGCGTCCTCCCCGCGTGTCCGTCGACCGGTGGACAGGCATGAGGAGGGGGACATGACGACGATTCACGACCGGGCCGCGCCCGACACGGCCGCGCCCGACCGCACGGTTGCCGAGCAGCGCCGGCACGCGATGCAGGTGCGCAAGCGCAACGGCGACACCGAACCGGTGGACGTCAACAAGATCGTCAAGGCGGTCGAACGCTGGGTCACCGACCTGGACGAGGTCGATCCGCTGCGGGTGGCGACCAAGACGATCAGCGGACTGTACGACGGAGCGACGACCGCCGAGCTGGACAAGCTGTCGATCCAGACGGCGGCGGAGCTGATCGGCGAGGAGCCGCAGTACTCGAAACTGGCGGCCCGGCTGCTCGCCGCCTACGTGGACAAGGAGGTCCGCGGCCAGCAGGTGGCGAGCTTCAGCCAGTCCATCCGCTACGCCCACGGCCTCGGGCTGATCGGCGACGACACCGCCGCGTTCGTGGCCCGCAACGCCCGCAAACTCGACGACGCAGTGGACGTCGACGGCGACCGGCGCTTCGAGTACTTCGGGCTGCGTACGGTGGCCGATCGCTACCTGCTGCGGCATCCGCGCACCCGGCTGGTGGTGGAGACGCCGCAGTACTGGCTGCTGCGGGTGGCCTGCGGGCTGTCCCAGACGCCGGCCGAGGCGATCGACTTCTACCGGCTGATGTCCAGCCTGGCCTACCTGCCCAGCTCACCGACCCTGTTCAACTCGGGCACCCGGCACACCCAGATGTCGTCGTGCTTCCTGGTCGACTCGCCGCGCGACGAGCTCGACTCGATCTACGAGCGTTACCACCAGGTGGCGAAGCTGTCGAAGTTCTCCGGCGGGATCGGCATCTCCTGGTCGCGGATCCGTGGCCGGGGCGCGCTGATCCGGGGCACCAACGGCAGGTCGAACGGCATCGTGCCGTTCCTCAAGACCCTCGACGCCGGGGTCGCGGCGGTCAACCAGGGCGGCCGCCGCAAGGGCGCCGCCTGCGTCTACCTGGAGCCGTGGCACCCGGACGTCGAGGAGTTCCTGGAGCTGCGGGACAACACCGGCGAGGACGCCCGGCGCACCCACAACCTCAACCTGGCCAACTGGATCCCGGACGAGTTCATGCGGCGGGTCGAGGCGGACGCCGACTGGTCGCTGATCGACCCGTCCGACGCACCCGAGCTACCCGACCTGTACGGCGAGGCGTTCGACGAGGCGTACCGCGCGGCGGAGAAGAAAGCGGTCCGGACGGTCAAGGCCCGCGACCTGTACGGGCGGATGATGCGCACCCTGGCGCAGACCGGCAACGGCTGGATGACGTTCAAGGACGCCGCGAACCGGCTGTCCAACCAGACCGGCGCGCCGGGCAACACGATCCACCTGTCCAATCTGTGCACCGAGATCCTCGAGGTCAACAGCGACACCGAGACCGCGGTGTGCAACCTCGGGTCGGTCAACCTCGGCGCGCACGTCACCGCCGACGGCGTCAACTGGGACAAGCTGCGCGCCACGGTCCGTACCGCCGTGGTGTTCCTCGACCGGGTGATCGACATCAACTACTACCCGGCGGCGCAGGCGGCGGCGTCGAACCCGCGGTGGCGGCCGGTCGGGCTGGGGCTGATGGGCCTGCAGGACGCGCTGTTCGCGTTGCGGCTGCCGTTCGACTCGTCACAGGCTCGGGAGCTGTCCACCCGCGTCCAGGAGGAGATCTTCCTGACCGCGCTGGAGACCTCCGCCGGGCTCGCCGAACGGTTCGGCCCGCATCCGGCGTACGCCGAGACCCGCGCCGCCCGGGGCGAGCTGCACCCGGACCTGTGGGGGGCCGAGCCGGGCCAGCCCGAGCGGTGGGCCCGACTGCGGTCGACGATCGACGCACACGGCCTGCGGAACTCGCTGCTGGTCGCGATCGCGCCGACCGCCACGATCGCCTCGATCGCCGGCTGCTACGAGTGCATCGAGCCGCAGGTGTCGAACCTGTTCAAGCGCGAGACGATGTCCGGGGAGTTCCTCCAGATCAACACCTACCTGGTCGGCGAGCTGAAGGCACGCGGGCTGTGGACGGCACCGGTCCGGGAACAGATCAAGCGGGCCGAGGGGTCGGTGCAGGGCGTCGCGAACGTGCCCGCCGACGTGCGGGAGCTGTTCCGTACCGCATGGGAGCTGCCGCAACGTGCGTTGATCGACCTGGCCGCCGCCCGTGCCCCGTACATCGACCAGTCGCAGTCACTGAACCTGTTCCTCAGCGCACCGACCATCGGCAAGCTGTCCTCGATGTACCTGTACGCCTGGAAGTCGGGGCTGAAGACCACCTATTACCTGCGGTCGCGTCCGGCGACCCGGATCCAGCAGGCCACGGTCGGTATCGCGCCGACCGCCGGGCCAGTCGTCGCGACCAGCGACGACGACGCGTTGGCCTGCTCCCTGGAAAACCCCGAAAGTTGTGAGGCCTGCCAGTGACCACCGTTTCCGAAACCAGCAGCGCAACCGCGACCGCCGCCGCCAGCGACGCCGCGACTGGCGTGGGTCGGCAGCAGCTGCTGCTCGACCCCGGCATGGATCTGACCCTGCGCCCGATGCGGTACCCGCAGTTCTTCGACCGGTTCCGGGACGCGATCAGGAACACCTGGACGGTGGAGGAGGTCGACCTGCACTCCGACCTCGCCGATCTGGCCAAGCTGTCGCCGGCCGAGCAGCACCTGGTGTCCCGGCTAGTGGCGTTCTTCGCCACCGGCGACACCATCGTCGCGAACAACCTGGTGCTCAACCTCTACCAGCACGTCAACTCTCCGGAAGGCCGGCTCTACCTGTCCCGGCAGCTGTTCGAGGAGGCGGTGCACGTCCAGTTCTACCTGAACCTGCTGGACACCTACGTGCCGGACGAGCGGGAGCGGTTCGCGGCGTTCGCGGCGGTGGAGAACATCCCGTCGATCGCCCGCAAGGCCGAGTTCTGCTTCAGGTGGATCGACTCGATCTTTGAGTTGCGGGAGCTGCGTACCCGCGCCGACCGGCGGGCCTTCCTGCTGAACCTGATCTGCTTCGCCGCCTGCATCGAAGGGCTGTTCTTCTACGGCGCATTCGCGTACGTGTACTTCCTGCGGTCCCGGGGGCTGCTGCACGGCCTTGCCTCGGGCACCAACTGGGTGTTCCGCGACGAGTCGATGCACATGGCGTTCGCCTTCGACGTGGTGGACACGGTCCGCGCCGAGGAGCCGGAGCTGTTCGACGCCGAGATGGAGGAGCAGGTCAGGCAGATGCTGGCCGAGGCGGTGGAGTGCGAGGTGCAGTTCGCCGCGGACCTGCTCGACCAGGGCGTGTCCGGGATGTCATTGGCCGACATGCGGGAGTATCTGCAGCACGTCGCCGACCGGCGGCTCGCGGTGCTCGGCATCGAGCCGATGTACGGGTCGAAGAACCCGTTCGCCTTCATGGAGCTGCAGGACGTGCAGGAGCTGTCCAACTTCTTCGAGCGGCGGGTGTCGGCGTACCAGGTCGGGGTGACCGGCTCGGTGACCTTCGACGACGACTTCTGACCCGCGTACCGGCCCGGGCCGGCGGGGCCGGCTGTTCCGCGAAGGTCGGCTACCCCGCCTCGGCCCGCTCCGTCACGGTGCGGATCGCCGCCGCCGTGCCGACCGCGATCTCCTCGACCTCGTCGGCGGAGACGACCAGCGGCGGGCCGAGCAGGATCACGTCACCGTTGACGCCGTCGGCGCAGCCGGTACCGCTGTAGAGCAGCAGACCGGCGTGCCGGGCGGCGGCGACGACCCGTTCGGCGACCCGGGCGGTACGGGCGTACGGCCGCGCGGTCTGCCGGTCGGCGACCAGTTCGACGCCGACCAGCAGGCCGCGACCGCGGACGTCCCCGACGTACGGCGAGTCGGCCAGTTCCCGGCGCAGGGCCCGGCGCAGCGACTCGCCGGCCCGCCGGCCGGCCGTGACGAGGTCACGCTCCCGCAGCACCCGCAGCACCGCCCGGCCGGTGGCCGCCCCGACCAGGTGGTGCGAGTAGGTGAACCCGTGGGTGAAACCGGTGCGCGCGATCGTGTCGTGCACCGGGCCGGCGGCGACGGCCAAGCCCAGCGGCCAGTAGCCCGAACTGGCCCCCTTCGCCGCGACCAGGATGTCCGGGCGTACGCCCCAGTGGTCGACGCCGAACCAGGTGCCGGTGCGGCCAAAGCCGGTCATCACCTCGTCGGCGATGAGCAGCACTCCGTACCGGCGGCAGACCTCGGCGACGGCCGGCAAGTAGTCGTCCGGCGGGACGCAGGCACCCAGCCCGGCCCCGGCGATCGGCTCGGCGATGAACGCCGCGACCGGCCGGGCCCGGCACAGCTGCGCCAGCGCCGCCGCGTGCCGCGCCCCGCAGCCGACCGGATGGGTGTCCGGGAACGGGCAGCGGTACTCGTACGGGGTCGAGGTGTGCACCGCCTGCCCCAGCCACGGCAGGTACGGCGCACGCAGCCCGGCCCGGCCGGAGACGTCCAACGCGCCCCGGGAGTTGCCGTGGTAGGAGCCGACCCGGCCGACGACGAGGTGCCGGTCCTCGCCCCGGGCCAGGTGGTAGGCGCGGGCCATCTTCAGCGCGGTCTCTACCGCCTCGCTGCCGCCGGAGACCGGGAAGACCAACGGATCGTCCATCGGCAGTACGGCCGCGAGCTCGGCGGCGTACTCCTCCAGCACGTCGGCGCGGAACATCGAGCCGTGCGCGTACGCGACCGCGCCGGCCTGCTCGGCCTGCGCCCGGACCACCTCGGTGACGCCGTGGCCGATGCCGACGACGATCGCCCCGGCGGCCGCGTCGAGGTAGCGCTTGCCGGTGGTGTCCCACAGCTGCGCGCCGAACGCCGAGGCGATCCGTGGCGCGTCGTCGGACACCCGGCCGAAGACGTGGCTCATCCCGGTACGGCGACGGCCCCGCCGGCTGCGATCTCCCCGCCGGCTGGGGCCTTTCCGTTGCCGGCGACCTTTCCGTTGCCGGCGGCCTGCATGTCGGCGGCAACCTCGGCGACGGCGGCGCCGAACAGCCGCAGACCGGTCTGCGCCTGGGCCCGGGTGATCACCAGGGGCGGCGACATCCGTACCGCGTTGACGCCGGCCTCCAGCACCAGCAGGCCGCGACTGAACGCCGCCTGCTGTACCTGGCCGGCGATCTCGCCGGTGGGGAACTCGACGCCGATCATCAAGCCGACCCCGCGCACGTCGACGAGTAGCTGCGGGTACGCCTGCTGCAGTTCGCGCAGCCCGGCGAGCAGGAACTCACCCTGCTCGGTGGCGTTGTCGAGCAGGCCCTCCTCCTGGATGACCCGCAGGGTGGCGAGGCCGGCGGCGCACGGCACCGGGCTGCCGCCGTAGGTGGAGCCGTGCGCGCCCGGACCCCAGGCCTCCATCAGCTCGGACCGGGCCAGGAACGCGCCCAGTGGCAGGCCGGAGGCGATGCCTTTCGCGCTGATCAGGATGTCCGGCTGTACGCCGGTGTGCTCGATCGCCCACATCCGGCCGGTGCGGCCCATGCCGCACTGCACTTCGTCGGCGACGAGCAGGATCCCGTGCCGGTCGCAGATCCGCCGCAGCCGGGCGAGCCAGCCGGCCGGCGGCACGATGAAGCCACCCTCACCCTGGATCGGTTCGACGAAGATCGCCGCGACCTCGCTCGGATCCACCTGGTGCTCGAACAGCACCTCCTCGATGAAGTCCAGCGAGGCTGGTGCGTAGGGCGCGTGCAGCACGCCGGGCAGCAGCGGGCCGAATCCCTTGTGGTACTTGGACTTCGACCCGGTCAGCGTCATCGCCCCGTAGGTGCGGCCGTGGAACGATCCGTAGAAGCTGATCACGTACTGCCGGCCGGTGGCGTACCGGGACAGCTTCAGCGCGCCCTCGACGGCCTCGGCCCCGGAGTTGGTCAGGAAGACCCGTACCGGCCCGTCCATCGGCGCGGTCGCGGCCAGCGCCTGGCACATCTGGCCGTACAGCGGCAGGTAGAAGTCGCTGGCCGAGTAGTGCAGCAGGGTCGCGGCCTGCTGCTGCACCGCTTCGACGACGCTCGGGTGGCAGTGGCCGGTGGAGGTGACCGCGATCCCGGCGTTGAAGTCGAGGAACAGGTTGCCGTCGACGTCCTCGACGACGGTACCGTGGCCGCGCCGGGGCGCGATCGCGTAGGCGCGGGGCAGCGACGGGCTGGTCACCGCTTGGTCGCGGGCCAGCACTTCGCGGGCCTGCGGTCCGGGCAGTTCGGTGACCAGGTGCGGTTGCGGGCGGTCCGGGTCGAACCAGTCGGGGATCGTCGTCATCAGGCCACCACCGTCTGCGACTGCTCGCGGAGGAACTGCTGGAGGTAGTACGGTCCGCCACCGGCCTTGCCGGTGCTGCCGGAGCCCTTCCAGCCGCCGAACGGCTGCACCCCGGGCCAGGCACCGGTGGTGGCGCCGGCCGGCCGGTTGACGTAGACGACGCCGGCTTCGATCCGGTCGAGGAAGTGGTCGATCTCGCCCTGGTCGGTGGAGAAGAACCCGGCGGTCAGGCCCAGCGGCACGCTGTTGGCCCGGTCCAGGCCCTCGTCGACCGAGTCGACCGGGCTGACCGCCACGAACGGCACGAACAGCTCGCGCTGGAACAGGTCGTCGTCGGGCGGTACGTCGGCGACGACGGCCGGCGCCAGGTAGTAGCCGTCGGGGCGGCCGTCGACCCCGGCGAGCACCTGGCCGCCGGTGACCACCCGGCCGATGGTCGCGGCGTGCGCGACGGCCTCGCCGTAGCGGCGTACGGCGGCGGCGTCGATGACCGGACCGAGGTACGTGTCGCGGGCCAACGGGTCACCGACGACCAGCGACTCGGCCCGCTCGGCGAGCCGGGTGACGAACTCGTCGTGGAGTTCGCGCGCCACGTAAACCCGGGAGCAGGCCGAACACTTCTGGCCGGAGAAGCCGAACGCGGAGCGGGCGATGCCGGAGACCGCCCGGTCCAGGTCGGCCCGGGCCGAGACGATCGCGGCGTTCTTGCCGCCCATCTCGCAGACGACGGGTCTCGGGTAGGCGCCGGCGAACGCCCGGATGATCGACATGCCGGTCTCGTACGATCCGGTGAAGGTGAGGCCGCCGACGCCGGCGTGCGCCACCAGCGCCCGGCCCGGGTCGTCGCCGCCGGGAAGGAAGTGCGCGACCCCGTTCGGCAGTCCGGCGTCGACCAGGCACTCGAAGAACTTCCAGGCCGAGAAGGTGCCCTGCAGGCTGGGCTTGAGGACGAGGGTGTTGCCGGCGACCAGCGCCGCGCCGGCCGGCCCGGCGGTCAACGCCATCGGGAAGTTGAACGGGCTGATCACCGCCCAGACCCCGTACGGCTTGAGCACACTGCGGGTGGACTCGTTCGCGGCGATGGTCGCCATCGGCAGGTCGAAACCGTGGTGCTTGTCGTACATGTCGCAGTAGTAGCGGATCAGGTCCGCCGACTCCTCGACGTCGCCGAGCGCCTCCAGCCGGTTCTTGCCGACCTCCATGCTCATCAGCGCGGCGTACTCGTTGGAGCGGTCGCTGATCAGGTCAGCCGCCCGGCGCAGCACCGCGACCCGGTCCGGCCACGGTGTCGCGGCCCAGCCGGGCGCTGCGGCGTGAGCGGCCGTGACGGCCGCGTCGACGTCCTGGTCGGTGGCGGCGGTGACGGTGGCCAGCTTGAGCGTCACGTCGCCGGGGCTGACCAGCTCGGCCGGGTCGACCCCGGGCCGGACGGTGCCGTCGACCACCGGAGTCAGGCGCTGACCCAGCCAGGCCCGCGCCCGGTCCGCGCCGTCCTCGTACGCCGTGTGCAGGTCCTCGTTGTCAGCGGACAGGGTCGCGTAGGTGACCCGGAAGCGTGCGGCCACGGAAGAACTCCTTTCGGCAGGACGGCACCCCGGTGAAGGGTGGCAAAAATTCCAGACATCATCGCGTCATGCAGGAAAATCTACTGCGCACCGCGTATCAGAAGCAAGAACTTCTCCGCCGAGCAGGGCCGCTGCCGGGCCGCCGGAGGCTGCTGCAGGGCTCACGACAGACGGGACCGGGGCGCCCGGACCGGCCGTCAGGCCAGCCCGGACACCCCGGTCCGTGGTGTTTCGGTCAGTCGCTCCGGGTCAGGAGACACCCAGGGTGGACAGGTAGTCAGGGTTCTCCGAAAGCCACGCCTCGACCGCGGCCGGCTCGTCACCCTCGTGCACGTTGAACATCAGGTCCTCCAGCGAACCGAGCTGCTGGTCGTCCATCTGGAACTTCTCCAGCATCGCGGTCACCTCGGGGAAGTCCGCGCTGAACCCGGTCCGGGCCAGCGTGGTGATCTCCTCGGCGGTACCCAGGGTGCCCTCCGGGTCGGCCAGGTCCTTCAGCTCGTAGTTCGAGTAGGCCCAGTGCGGGTGCCACAGGGTCACCACGATCGGCTCCTCGTCGCCGATCGCGCTCTGCAGCGCGGCGAGCATCGCCGGGGTGGACGAGGTCCGCAGCTCGTAGTCGTCCAGCCCGTAGGTCGGCATGACGTTGTCCTGGGTGGCGGCGGTCAGACCGGCACCCGGCTCGATGCCGATGATCTCGTTGTTGAACAGTTCGGCGTTGTCGGCCAGGTCCGCCAGCGAGTCGACCCCGTCCACGTAGGCGGGGACGGCGATGCTCAGGCTGGCGTTGTCGTACCAGACCCCGATCGTCTCCAGGTCGTCGCTGTACTCCTCCATGTAGGAGGCGTGCGTCTGCGGCAGCCAGCCGTCCAGGAACAGGTCGATGTCACCGGAGGCCAGACCGGAGTAGACCACACCGGCTTCGACGTTGGTCAGCTCGACCTCGTACCCCTCGGCCTCAAGGATGTTCTGCCACAGGTAGGAAGCGGCAATCGCCTCGTCCCAGGCCATGTAGCCGATGGTGATGCTCTTGTCGACGGCGTCGGAACCGTTGTCGCTGCCGGTGTCGCTGTCGGTGTCGCTGCCGCAGGCGGCGAGCCCCAGGGCCAGGGCGGCGGTAGCCGCCACTGCGGCCCGGCGTAGCGGGTTGTTGCGGAACATTCGTTGTCGTCCTTCCATCGTGTTGCCCTACACCGGCGTACTCGCGGCAGCGAGGCAGGGCGCCGGCACCGGTGACCCTCCCTGCGGGATCTCGGTTCGGATACGGTTCAGCTCTGGTTCGGTCTCGGGTCGGGCCGGTCCGGTCGGACTTGCGGGTCAGGCTTCCTGCAGCGCCCGCTGGGCCTTCGCCGACCGGGTACGGGCCCCGATCGAGTCGGTCAGCCGGTCGAGCACCACCGCCAGGATCACCACGGCCATGCCGCCTTCGAAGCCCTGGCCGACCTGGAGCCGGGCGAGTGCGGTGTTGATCACTTCGCCGAGGCCGCCGGCCCCGACCATCCCGGCGATGACGACCATCGACAACGCCAGCATGATCACCTGGTTGACCCCCTGCATGATGGTCGGCAGGGCGAGCGGCAGCTTGGTACGGAGCAGGACCGCCCAGGGCGACGCGCCGAACGCCTCGCCGGCCTCGATCACCTCGCGGTCGATCTGTCGCAGGCCCAACTGGGTCAGCCGGACCCCCGGCGGCATACTGAACACCACCGTAGCGATCACCCCGGGGACGGCGCCAATGCCGAAGTAGAAGATCGCCGGGATCAGGTAGACGAACGCCGGCAACGTCTGCATCAGGTCGAGCACCGGACGGGTCACCGCCGCGGCCCGCTGGTTCTCCGCGATCAGGATCCCGAGCGGGACCGCTATCGCCAGCGACAGAGCACTCGCCACCAGCACCAACGCCAGCGTACTCATGGTCTCTTCCCAGTAGGGCATGCCGGCGACGATGCCGAGCCCGACGGCGGTGCCGATGCCGAACTTCCACCCGCGCAGCCACCAGCCGAGCGCCGCGAAGATCAGCACCACGACGATCGCCGGCGGTGCGAGCAGCACGTCGACCAGGGGATCCACCAGCGACTCGACGAACGTCGAGATCCCGTCGAAGAGCGCACCCAGGTACTCGGTCGTCCAGTCGACGACGAACTCGAACGCCGCGCCGATCCGGACGTACGGGAGGATGCTGTCAATGCCGTCAGCGGCGTTCATGAACGGTCTCCCTCCGGGCTCAGCACTGCATCAGCCGGGGTTGCCTGATCGGGGACTGTCGCGGTGATGGTGCCCACCTCGCTGGAACTGGTCGGCTCGGCGTCGTCGCTGGTCCCGTCGCTGGTCCCGTTGCCGGCGTCGCTGCCGATGCTGCCGAGCGCGGTGAGCAGGGTGATCCGGGGGATCACGCCGGCGAGCCGGCCAGTGGCGTCGGTCACGGCGAGCGGGTGCGAACTTTCCGCACAGGGGGTGAACAACTCGGCGACCGGGGTGTCTTCCCCGGCGACCCGGACGTGGTCGGTGGTCACCACGTCCTGCAGGTTCCGCCGGCCGTCGCGGACCGCCTGGTCGATGACGTCGTCGGAGACCGTACCGAGGAACTGCTTGTTCTTGCCTGTGACATAGATCGCGGAGGTCTGGGTCTCCCGGAGGATCCGGGCGGCGACCCGGGGACCGGAGTTGACGTCGACGACGCCGAGCGGTCGCTCCATCACCGATGAGGCGGTGAGGATGCGGGTACGGTCGACGTCCGCCACGAACTGTGCGACGTAGTCGTTCGACGGGTCGGTGAGGATCTCCTCGGCGGTGCCGAGCTGGACGATCCGGCCGGAGCGCATCACGGCGATCCGGTCACCGAGGCGCATCGCCTCATTGAGGTCGTGGGTGATGAAGACGATCGTCTTGCCGAGCTGAGCCTGCAGGTCCAGCAACTGGTCCTGCACCTCGCGGCGGATCAGCGGGTCGAGGGCGGAGAACGCCTCGTCCATCAGCATGATGTCGGTGCCGGCCGCCAACGCCCGGGCCAGGCCGACCCGCTGGCGCATCCCGCCGGACAGCTCCTGGGGCAGTTTGTCCGCCCAGCGGTCCAGACCGACCAGGCGCAGT
The DNA here is from genome assembly GCF_056160425.1 of Micromonospora sp. ABR4_055. Taxonomy (NCBI): domain Bacteria; kingdom Bacillati; phylum Actinomycetota; class Actinomycetes; order Micromonosporales; family Micromonosporaceae; genus Micromonospora; species Micromonospora sp. ABR4_055. Next base: position 2,468 of record NZ_JBSWXD010000161.1, on the reverse strand, counting down.
GCCTCCATCGCCCGCTCCCGCCGTTCGGCGCGGGGCAGCCCGGCCGCCTCCAGCGCGTAGCCGGCGTTCTCCAGCACCGAGCGGTGCGGCAGCAGCGCGAAGTGCTGGAAGACCATGCTGATCTTCTCGCGGCGCAGCTTGCGCAGCGCGGCCGGCTTGAGCTTGGTCAGGTCGACGCCGTCGACCTCGACCGAGCCGCCGGTCGGGGTGAGCAGGCCGTTCAGCATCCGGATCAGGGTGGACTTCCCGGACCCGGAGAGCCCCATCACGACGAAGATCTCGCCGGGCCGGACCTCGAAGTTGGCGTCGACGACGGCTGCGGTGGCGCCGCCCAGGTTCGCCGGAGCATCGGGTTGGCTGGTCTTGAGGCGCTCGAGCGCCTTGTCAGCACGTTTGCCGAAAATTTTGTACAACGATTTCACGACGATTGCGGACACGATCTCCATTCCAACGAATGTCGTGACGCTGGTCCCAATCGACGCACACGGCAGGTGTTCATCGACCGAAATCGAGCCGTCGGACGGTCGGTGGGCAAGTCAAACCAGGTCTGTGGTGGGGGTTTGCACCCGACCATACCCGACGGTCTGCCACGAACGAAAAACATCCCCGTACGGGATGTTTCGGACATCTCGCACGGGGTGTCTGGGGGCGGTGCTGCCATTCCAGCTGTTCCATTGTCGACGGTATCGCCACCGAATCAGGTATGTGTGCTGGCGGTGCGGCAAAGCGCACACCGCGCTCGCCGGCCCGAGATGCGAGGTATGACGAGGAACTTCCGGTTATCCCGGGGGTAGGGCCCTGACCTGCGGCGGCGACGCCCAAGGGCGCCCGGCGGAGGTCTGTGCCGCAGGTCGCCGTAGCTACCTGGATAACAATTCATCGGCAACTGGGTGGGCCACTGCTGATCTGCGGAAAAGGGCGGCCGGGGCGACGGTTCGGGTTGAACGTGATCTCTCGACGGTGAATCAGTAATCGAGTTTCGTAAAATGTGCTGGCAGGGTGTGGGGGAGTGCGGTGCCCGAAGTGCCGCTCGATCGTCGTGAATGGTTGGTGCAAATGAGCGGGCAAGGGTTTGCGTGGCGATGAGCGCGCTAACCTCTCTGCACCGCCCTGCCGTCCTGCCCTTCACCTCTGTGGCTCTGCTCCCTGCCTCTGCCGCCCTGGCACCTCGCCCGATGAGCCACCTCCCCCGCTGGGCCGCTGCCTCCGACTACTTCCCACCCACAAGCCGTGCTGGCTCACCCGGACTTCGCAGCCCGAAGGCGGTTCTGGAGATGGGCACCCTGACCTGACGGTCGAGAAAGTTGCATGTTCAGTGTCGGTCGGGCAGCGACATTCGTGGCGCCCGACGGGAGCCCTTGCGGGTGGAACTGTCGACCCGACCACTGAGTGGATCACTGCGGTCGATCCGGTCTCTTGCCTGACTGCCCCGCATAATTGGGCAAAACCGCCTATAGTCCTGTCTATGCTCAGTACTCGGGCGAGAATCCGGCACGCCATCGGTGACCAGCGGATCATCCGCGTCCAACGGCTCGTGGCACCTGTCGTGCGCCGCAACCTGACCCTGCTGGCCAGGGTCTACGACACCGACAAGGGCCGCGGACACGGCTACGCCGCGCTGTACGAGCGGCATCTCGGCGACCTCCGCGACCGCCCGATCAACCTGCTCGAAATCGGCATCGGCGGCTACGACTCAACCACCTGGGGAGGCTCGTCGCTGCGCACCTGGCGGGACTACTTCCAGCGTGGCCAGATCCACGGCCTCGACATCGCCGAGAAGCAGATCGACGAGCCGCGAATCCACGTTCACCGCGGCGACCAGTCCGACCAGACCTACCTGCGGGAGCTCGGGCGCCGGTACGGGCCATTCGACGTCGTTATCGACGACGGTAGCCACGTCAACGCGCACATCCGGGCATCGTTCGACGCACTCTTCGTCGACCACTTGCGACCGTCGGGCTTCTACATCATCGAGGACATGTCGACGGCCTACCTCGACGAGTACGGCGGCGGCCCGCCCGGAGACCAAGGCACATCCGTCGGACTCGTCCAGAGCCTCTGCGACGATGTGAACCGACGGCACTGGGCGGGGTGGCACGGACGGCCCGCCCTACCCGTACGGGCCGTCCACGTCTACGAAAAGATCGCCTTCGTCCAGCACGGCTGACCACCGGCGGAACTGCAGTGGACATCGACGACGCGGCGACGGTCAGCCGAGTCCCTTGACGCCCGGATAAGCCGTGTCCGAAAGAACCTGTACGGCGGTGCCTGCGGCGGAGGTAGAGGGGTGGTACACCCGCAGCGGATGCCGCGTTCGACCTTGTCAACCCACGAGTGGGGTTTGCCGATCCGGTTCGCGAAGACCTGTTGGGTGAGTCCGCGTCGGGCGCGGAGTTGGGCGATCCGCCGGCCGATGGGCTGGTCGGCGATGCGGTGGCGGCCGGGCGCGGTCATCGGTGCATGCTCCG
>NZ_JBSWXD010000160.1:0-14952 GCF_056160425.1 Micromonospora sp. ABR4_055 | reverse complement strand
GGCAAGGAGGATTGGGTGGACCTCGGTGTGTTGGTGGACTGGACCCCCAAAGGCGGCTACTCCTCCTGACGGATGCCATTTTTGCTGTCTGGTTCCCCGTATGGAACCCCGGCCAGCGGCATGTCGGGGGACCGGCCCTACCGTTGCAGCCGGACCGGTTCGCCGAACCCGCTGCGGCGGACGAGCCAGGCTTCGGTGATGTGCGTGAACATCGCCGCCGCGGCGCCTTCCGGGTCGTGCGCGGCGATGCGTTCGTAGATCCGCCGGTGGCCGCGGTTGAATGCCACGCAAAACTGGTGGTCTGGGACTGGAAATGCAGCGACCTGCCGTACGACGGTGGCATCGGCTACGGGGTGGCGAAGCGGACGACGGTGGGGGCGGCTGACCCGGCGGCAGTACGTGGCAGGTCAGGACGGCATGCCGCTGGGCGGTGCCCCGCCGGGCCCACCGCCGGCCGGTCCACCACCGCCGGGAGCGGCGCCACCACCGGTCGGTGCCGTCGTGGTGTCGACCGGCACGGCCAGCGTCGCCGCGTAGCCGGCCGAGACGTCACCCGTCACCGTGGCCAGCTGGCTCGCCCCGCCGTCGTCGCCGAAGACGTTGTCGGTGTCGAGGCTGAGCTGGGCGAGGTTGGTGACCGATGAGTCGTAGGCGGGTTCGGCGTACACGGTGTCGCAGACGTCCTGGGGGAGGGCGACCTGGGAGGTGGCGATGGCGTTGCCGGCGTCGGTGATGCTGGCCTCGTCGGGGTAGACCTCGAAGTGGATGTGCGGCCAGCGGCCGGTGTAGCAGGCGGGGAAGATGGTGGTGAAGGTGACCTTGCCGTCGGTGTCGGTGATCTGGACGCCGCGCAGGTAGTTCTGGTCGGTGACGCCTTCGGAGTACATGGAGTAGCGGCCTTCGCGGTCGCAGTGCCAGACGTAGACGGCGACGCCGGTGAACGGGGTGCCGTTGTTGGCGAGGTCGGTGACGGTGAGTTCGAGGGTCAGTGGTACGCCGTCGGCGGTTCCGCTGGATTCGCCGAAGCTGGAGCGGATGTCGCTGCGGACGACGCCGCTCTGTTCGAGGACGTCGGGCCCGTTGGAGCCGTCACCGGGGTACGGCCCGGCGGTCTCGTCCGGGATCTCGCCGGTCGCCGCAGCGGCCGCGGCCGCCGCCGAGGTGCCGCCGCTGGCGCCCGTGTTCGCGCTGCAGGCGGCGAGGCCGAGGGTCGCGGCCCCCAGGCCGAACGCCCGCAGCACCTGCCGGCGACCCAGCAGGGTGCCGAGGTCGAAGCCGAGGCCCTGGTCGACGATTTCCTCGTCGGGACGGGCCAGCGGACGTCCCTGGTAGCGCGGGGTGGTGTCCCGGCGGGAGTCGCGTCGCATCCGTTTCTCCGTTCGTGAAGAGGGCTCACTGTCGGGTGTCGTGCGGATCTGCGACCAACCCTCACCGCCGTTGCCCGCAGCCCGCTGGATCCCAGCTGGAAGTTGGCTGTGCCAGTCGGTACGCCAGGATGGGGAACGTGACGACGATGCCGGTACGGGACAGGGTCGAGGCGACGCTGCGGGCGTGGGACGGCTACGAGCGCCAACGTGGTGCCACCCCGGTGATCGACTACGACTGCGCGCCGCTCGACCCGGCCGCCCCACCGCCCACCCCCGCGACCAGCCGGTTCGCCGTACTGGCCGGACTGACCGCCGTCGCCGACGAACTGACTGCCGTCGCCGACGAGCCGGACTGCCGGGCCGACGACCGGCTGCGGGCCCGGGTCGACGCGGACATCACCTACCTGCGGGCCATGCTCGGCGAGCGGCTGCCGCTGACCGACTACATCCGGCGGACCCAGGGCTGCGGTGCGGCGGGCTGGCCGGACGACCACCTCGCGGCGGTCGGCGACCGGGCCCGCGCGAGCCTGGCCGACCTCGGCGTCGACTGGAACGACGGGCTCCCCGGCCAACTGGCCCGTGCCGAAGGGATCCTGCGTCGCCAGGACGTCCCGGACGCCATCGAGCAGGCGGCGGCCGAGCTGGAACCCCTCGTACGCGCGGCGACCGGCACCGCCGCGCCGTACCAGTTGACAATCGAACGGGTCGACGTCGACGCCTACTGGTCGTACTGGCTGGACGGGGCCGGCTCCGCCGCCCGGCTGCGGCTGAACCGGCAGCGCGCCGAGTTCACCGAGACGCAGGCCCGGGTGTTCGCGCTGCACGAGGTGCTCGGCCACGCTCTGCAGTCGGCCAGCTGGTACGCCCGATGGTCGACTGCGGACAACGGTGCGGTCCGCCTGCTGTCGGTGCACACGGACACCCAGGTGCTGCTGGAGGGCTTGGCGCAGGCGCTGCCGCTGTTCGTCACCGGCGACGACGCGGCGGCGGTGGCGCGGGTGCGGCTGACGCACTACACCCAACTGGTCCGGGCCGGGCTGCACAGGGCGGTCGACGACGGCGTGCCGGTCGCCGACTGCGTGGCGTGGGCCCGGCAGCGGGTGCCGTTCTGGTCCGACGAGGAGATCGGCGACGCGCTGACCGACCGCGGCGTCGACCCGCAGCTGCGGTCGTACCTGTGGGCGTACCCGGCCGGCGTCGACTGGTTCGTGGCGCTCGCCGACCGGGGCGACCCGCAGAGCCGTGCGGCGGTGCTGCGGGCCGCGTACCAGGGCCCGCTGGCCCCGGCCGACCTGACGGCGCTCTGGCCGACCGGACCGACCATCGGCGGACCCGGTGCCGACAGCTGACCCAACAGCGCGGATCAGTGTGGACGGTACGTCCCGACGTGTCCCGGTGCGGGTAGGGTGCGACCGTGACGAAGCGCAAGGGCGGTCGGGACGGGCAGCGGACGCAGGACCACCAGGATGGACAGCGGCGCAAGCGGATCGCCCTGCTGACCGGCGGTGCCGGGCTGGTCGTCGTCGTGGCGGTGCTGCTGACGGTGGTGCTGTGGCCGGACGATCCCGAGGAGCCCCGCGCCCGCGAGTACCGTGACGTCACCGCCTGCCTGCTCACCGGATCCGCCGGGGTGACCGACCCGGCCGCCGCACCGGTCTGGGCCGGCATGCAGGACGCGTCGCTGCAGACCCGGGCCAGGGTGCAGTTCCTCGAAGTCAACGGGCCGCAGACCGCCGACAACGCCGCCGGATACCTCGCCAGCCTGGCCGGCAGCCAGTGTCAGCTGGTCCTGGCCGTCGGCGAGGCGCCGACCGCCGCGACGGCCGGGGACGCCACCCGTTACCCGCAGGTCGACTTCGTACTCGTCGCCGAGGGCCAGCCGGCGGGCGACGCCAGCAACGTGACCGTGGTGTCCGACGCCGAGCCGGCCGCGATCCAGCAGCGGGTACGCGACCTGGTCGTGGCTGCGGTCGGTGACCCGGCCGACGACTGAGCCCGGGATTAAATCGCCGAGGGTTGATCTAAGTCAACCCTCCGTACGGATGCTTGTGCGATCCGCTAGCGCCGTCGGAGACTGTCCGATGTCGGCGTGATCAACGTCGGACAGTCTTTGTACACGGGGGAGGGCGGCCATGCGCCGTGCCATCAGTCGTGCATCCTGGTCAACGGCGGCCGGCCGGTGGCGCAGACCGACGCGCTCGGCAACGTCACCAAGTTCGGCTACGACGTCGGCGGCTACCGGAATGCGGGCCAGTGCTCCGGCCTTCAGGCCGGGGGTGAAGGCCCGCGCTGGGAGGGCCGCCAGAGCCCGAGCAGTGCTCTAAACTGGCCGGTTCTGCTGCTCGATGTACTGCGTCACGATGCTCAGTGGTGCGCCGCCGACGGAGCCGGCGAAGTACGAGCCCGACCAGAGTTTGTTGGCCCGGTGGTAGTGGCGGGCGAGTTCGGGGAACTTCCTGCCGCGGGCGGCGCGACGGGACGCCCTTGAGTGAGTTGACCAGGCGGGAAACGGCGACTTCGGGTGGGTGGTCGACCCGCAGGTGGACGTGGTTGTGGCCGCCGTTGAACTCGACCAGTTCGGCCTCGAAGTCGCGGCACACGTCCCGCATGATGGCTTCCATGCGGGTCAGGTGCCGGTCGGCGAACACCGTGTGCCGGAACCTCGTCACGAAAACCAAGTGGACGTGCATCGCGAAGACGCAGTGCCTGCCGGTACGGATACCCTCGAGTTCTGTCATAGACCAACGTGATATCGTGTGGTTCGTGCAGCTTCGGTACCAGTTCCGGGTCTACCCGACACCCGGCCAGCAGATCGCGCTGGCCCGGGCGTTCGGATGCGCCCGGGTGGTGTTCAACGACGGGCTGCGCGCACGGCAGACGGCACGCGAGCAGGGTCTGCCGTACGTGTCGGACGCTGAGCTGTCGAAGCGGGTCATCACGCGGGCCAAGGCGACTCCGGAGCGGGCGTGGCTGGGCGAGGTGTCGGCGGTGGTGTTGCAGCAGGCCCTCGCGGACCTGAACACCGCGTACCGCAACTTCTTCCACTCCGTGTCGGGCAGACGTAAAGGCCGCACGGTGGCGCCGCCGAGGTTCCGGTCCCGTAAGGACAACCGGCAGGCCATCCGTTTCACCCGTAACTCCCGGTTCACGGTCCTGGACAACGGCCGTCTGCGGCTGCCGAGGATCGGCGACCTCACGGTCCGCTGGTCCCGGTCGTTGCCGTCGGACCCGTCGTCCGTGACGGTCATCCGGGACGCGGCCGGGCGGTACTTCGCCTCGTTCGTCGTGCGGGCCACGGACGAGCCACTGCCCGAGGTGGACTCGGAGGTCGGCATTGATTTGGGGCTGACGCACTTCGCGGTCATGTCCGACGGCACGAAGGTCGCCGCGCCGAGGTTCCTGCGCCGCGCGGCCCGCAAGCTCAAACGGCTGCAACAGGCCCTGTCCCGCAAACAGCGGGGCAGCAACCGCCGTGGGAAGGCTGTCGTGAAGGTCGCCAGGGCGCACGCCCGGGTGGCCGACACCCGGCGGGACTGGCAGCACAAGCTGTCCACGACGATCATCCGTGAGAATCAAGCGGTGTACGTCGAGGACCTGTGTGTCGCCGGTCTCGGCCGGACCCGGCTTGCCAGGTCCGTCCACGACGCCGGATGGTCGTCGTTCGTCGCCATGCTGGAGTACAGGGCCGCGAGATACGGACGCACGTTCGCCCGGGTGGACCGGTGGCTCCCGTCCACCCGGATGTGCTCGGACTGCGGCCGGATCAACGAGAAGATGGCGTTGGACGTCCGGTCGTGGGTCTGTCCGTGTGGCGGTCACCACGACCGGGACGTCAACGCCGCGATCAACATCAAGGCCGCCGGGCAGGCGGACTTCAACGACCGTGGAGCGCGGGTAGGACCGGGACCCGTCCCGGCACCGCGCGGTGAAACGGTAACCCACCAGAACACTGCGCGTGTCACGCGCAGCGTGGCTGGAATCGCCGCCGATTAGGGCGGCGAGGATGTCAAAGCGACGTCGAGCACGATCTGACCGGCCGGGTCCTGGCCACCGCCATGTACGACGCGGCCGGCGTGCAGCTGGTGCGGGAGACCACCAGCTACGACCGGGCCGGCAACGTGACCGCCGCGACCGACGGGCGCGGCACCACCGCCACCTTCGAGTACGACGCCACCGGTGCGCTCACGAAGCACACCCAGCCGATCTCCGGCTCCGACGACATCGTCACCACGTTCGGCTACGACCTGTCCGGCAACCGGACCCGGTTCACCGACGGGCGCGGCAACGCCTTTTGGACCGGGTACAACCCGTGGCATCTGCCGGAGAAGCAGATCGAGCCGTCGACCACCGCGCACCCGGCGGCGGCCGACCGGACGTTCAGCGTCGCCTACGACGCCGCCGGCCGACCGGTGACCCAGTTCCTGCCCGGCGGGGTCACCATCAGCAGCGAGTACGACGAGATGGGCCAGCTGCTGCGTCAGGAAGGCTCCGGCGCGGAGGCGACGACCGTCGACCGGGTCTTCGACTACGACCTCGGCGGCCGGATGACCGAGTTCTCCGGTGGCGGTGGCACCAACACGATCAGCTACGACGACCGGGACCTGCCGCTGTCGATCAGCGGCCCGGTCGGCAACTCGACGTTCACGTACAACGGCAGCGGGCAGTTGGCCAGCCGGCAGGACGCGGCCGGCACCACCAGCTACGGCTACGACACCGCCGGGCGGCTGGCCGGCCTGACCAACCCGACCGCCGGCGTGACCATGGGCTACGCGTACAACAACCTGTCCCAGGTTTCGCAGATCACCTACGGAGGCACCGGCAACCGCCGGGAGTTCACCTTCGACGACCTGCACCGGCTCACCGAGGACAGGTTGGAAACCTCCGGTGGTACGCAGATCGCGGCGATCGGCTACGGCTGGGACGGAAACGACAACCTGATCTCGAAGACGACCACCGGGTTCGGTGGTGCCGCCGTCACCAACACCTACAGTTACGACCTGGCCGACCGGTTGACGTCGTGGAACAACGGTTCGGCGACCGTGGTGTACGCGTACGACAAGGCCGGTAACCGGGTGCAGAACGGCGTCAAGCTGTTCACCTACGACCAGCGGAACCGGCTGCTGACCGCCGACGGGACGGCGTACACGTACACCGCCCGTGGCACCCTCGCCGCCGCCGGCACCGTCGCCACGACCGCCGACGCGTTCGGCCAGGTGCACAGCCAGCAGACCGGCGGCGGTGGGCCGGCCCGCACGTACGACTACGACGGGTTGGGGCGGGCGGTACGGCCGGGGTTCGCGTACACCGGGGTCGGTAACGACCTGGCGGCGGATGACACGGCGACGTACGTGCGGGGGCCGTCGGGTGAGGTGGTGGCCGGTACGGCGGGTGGGACGCAGCGGTTGGTGTGGACGGATCTGCACACCGACGTGGTGGGTCAGTTCACGACGACCGGCACCACCCTCGCCGGGGCGACGACGTACGACCCGTTGGGCAAGGTGCTCGCCAGTACCGGGATGGTCGGGAGTCTGGGTTACCAGTCGGAGTGGACCGACGCGGTGACGTCGCGGGTGAACATGCACGCCCGCTGGTACAACACCGACACCGGGCAGTTCGACACCCGCGACTCGGCCGCGAACAGCCCGGTGCCGGACTCGATCGCCGCGAACCGCTACCAGTACGGCGACGGCACGCCGTTGACGACGATCGACCCGACCGGGCACTGGGGCAACCCGTTGAAGGCGGCGGCGAAGCTGGCGTCGAAGACGACGTCGAAGGTGTCCAGCGTCACCCGCCGGGCGGTGTCCAGCGTGTCGAGCTACGGCAGCGCCGCCTACCAGAAGGCGAAGAAGGTCACCAAGACCGCGGCGAAGAAGGTCACCACCGCCGCGAAGAAGAAGGTCAACCAGGTCAAGGCCAAGGCCGCCAAGGTCAAGAACAAGGTCAAGAAGACGTACGCCAAGGCGAAGAAGGCGGTCAAGAAGAAGGTCAACCAGGCGAAGAAGTACGTGGCGAAGAAGGTCGCCAAGGCGAAACAGAAGGTGAAACAGAAAGTCGCCCAGGTGAAGCAGGCGGCGAAGAAGGTCGCGGCGAAGGCGACCCGGGTGGTGAAAAAGACCGTCAGCGTGGTGAAGGACGCGGCGAACGCCACCAAGAAGTGGGTGGTGGAGCACAAGGACACCATCCTGGAGGTCGCCGCGATCGCCGGCGCGGTCGTGGCCGGGTTGGCGTGTACGGCGGTGACCGCCGGTGCGGGCGCGGTGGCGTGCATGGTGGGTGCGGGTGCGTTGATCAACCTGGCGAAGGATGTGGCGCAGGGCGATATCCACTCCGTCGGTGACGCGCTCGGCTCCCTCGGCACCGGGGCGATCATGGGCCTGGCCGGTGGTGCCGGTGGGGCGATCGCGGCGAAGGTCGGTACGGCGATCGCCGCCAAGGCCGGCTCGGGGGTTACCGCCCGGTTGGCCAGCGACGCGGTGGAGAACGGCATCTCCGATGTCATCTCCCAGGCCGCCACCACCGGACGGGTCGACCTCAGAGCCGCCGCCCTCGGGTCGGTGCCGGGACTCAACCTGATCGGCCGCAAGGGCGGCGGAGCAGGCCCCGCACGGGCTCCACCGGGACGCGGCGGCAGCACCGCCGGTCCGTCCGGCGGCGGCGGGTCAGGTCCGGGTTGTCGTACGCACAGTGTCGCCCCCGACACCCGGGTCCTGATGGCCGACGGCACTACCCGCCCCATCGCCGACATCAATGTCGGCGACCAGGTGGTGGCCACTGACCCGGTGTCCGGCACGTCGTTGCCGAAACCGGTCACCCAACTGCACCGCAACACCGACCGCGAGCTGACCGACGTCCGGGTCCGCACCAGCGACGGCACCTCCACCGTGGTGGAGACGACACCGAACCATCCCTTCTGGGACGACAACCGGCAGGCATGGGTCAACGCCGGCGACCTCAAGCCGGGTGCCAAGCTGCGGGTGGCGGGTCGCGGCGAGGTCACGGTGGTGTCGGTCCAGACACGCCGGGACGAGCGGGAGATGCGCGACCTGACAGTCGCCCACACCCACACGTACCATGTCATCGCGGGCGACCACCCCGTCCTCGTCCACAACTGCGGCACGGGGCCGATCAAACCGACTCGTACCTTCCGGACCGAATCGGCCATTGACCATCAGCCGCAAGGTCCGCTTCCCCGGTCGGCCTTCAACGAAAATGGTCGAAACTTGTCAGATGGTGACCATCATTACGTGGTAATGAGAAATGGTTCAGTACGGTCGATGCGCAGCGCTGACATGCACGCGATCGATGCAACAGCTGGCCACACTAGTCTGTCGGAAGGTGAGCCGGTTTTCATGGCCGGACACTTCCAGGTCAAGGAGGGCCGTATAACCGAGTTTGACAACTGGTCTGGCCATTATTCGCCGAACAATGCAATCCCGGGTTATCAACCAATCTCGGACGTCGCCAGGGATGCTCTCGAAAATAACGGGTTCCGGGGTGCCCGAAGTGCGGATTGGGACGATATTCTCGAGTGAGACTTGTGGACAGGTCTATGATTGAGGGGTACTAGTTTGTCGATGAATCATGGTTATGGATGGCGGATTCTGTGAACTTCTTGGCGATGATCGAGCGGCTTTCGCGGATTCGCGGCCAGAGCTTCGACGATTTGATGCGAGTCGCCGGAGTGGATCCCTTGATGGTCGATGCGGCCATCAAGGGTGACGTGCTCGGTCAGTCGAGCCTACAACGACTCGCGCGTGTGCTTGACATGCACGCGGCGGATCTCTTCGTGGTGGCTGGCATCGAAGTTCCTAGCAACCTTGCGCCACTTTCGGCTCCGGCTGGTCCGGTCTTGGATCATCTTGTGAGAACGGCTCTTCGTCTGCCCGCCGAGCGACTTGAGCAGCTCCTCAGGGTGGCGAGATCGGTGCCAAGGCGGGACTCGGTGGCGTTGACGGTGCGCAAGCGCGACAACTTCCCTTATGGTCCGGGATCTGTCATCGTGGGCATGCTCCGTAACCGGAATCTGAACAACCTAAACTCCGTAAAAATGCTGTACCGGCTTGCCGGAATTGGGCCACTATCGTCGGCGACAATACATGCATTTGGATCTGGCCGTAAGGAGCTTAGTCCGGACTTTCTGGCTGGTTTTGCGGCTGTGCTCGCCCTACGGGGCGATGAGTTGGCGGCGCTTCTTGATGTCGAGCCGGTTGACGTTAAAATACCTGTGGATGTCGCAATACGTCAGGTGGCGGAGTTGCTTTGGGATGTGCGCCATTTGAATAACGATCAGCTCCGCAATATCCAGGAGGAATTCGGCGCGATTAACTGATCGTGTGTGTTTGGATCGGGGCTTCTTGTATTGGGCTAAGTGGGTACAGTGGGAATGCATTCTTCGGGCGACTACATGGCATGACCTGTGGCGCTGATGTACGCAGTCGCCCATTTGGCTTGCTGTCGCGGCTGATCTATTGCGATCATGAATTCTCGGAGATCCGCAGTGTGCACGGACCGCCTGAGAGGGCAGTTCGGAAGATTACGTCCTTTTCGGGGCGAGAGTGAATACTCCGGGTTCGTCTTCGGTGAGGACGCGGCGGTTGACCATGCGTTTGAGCTTCGCGCGGGTGCCTTCGACGTGTTTCGGTGAGGGCTCGACGCCGAGTGCGAGGCAGATGCCCTTCGCCCGCATCCCGGCGGGTGTGGCGGCGAGGACTTCCAGGATCTGCTGGTAGGGGGTGCTGGCGATCGTCGGGTCGTCGGCGGTGAACTCGGTGGCGGCGAGCGTGCGCAGGGTGGTGCGGGTGGTCGCCAGGGCGGCCAGTTCGCTGTTGACGCGGCCGAGTTCGGCGGTGAGTGTGGCGATCTGGGCGGTTTCGATGAATGTGTGCTCGACGCGGTTCGTGCCACTGGGGCAGTAAGCCCAACCAGGGTTCATGGTTATGCAGGTCGCGTCGGACAAGGACTTGTGCCAGTTGGGTTGGCTGCTTCGAACCACGTCATCCTGATGGTTGCCGTTCTTGGTCAGATTTTTGAGGCGTACGATGACTTCTTGGCGCTTTATGGCGAGAACGGGAAGATGGCACTATGGAATATCTACCATCGGGTAAAAGTGGTTCACCTGCCGATGGCGTAGTCTGCGAGTTTCGGTGTCGCAGTCTCTTGCGTCGTCAGACAGTGCGACGGTCCTCATTGCCCTTCGGAAGCATGACCGGATTTGCTGGGTTGGCCGGTGCCGCGGGCCTGTCGAGATTTCGCGAATGAACTCGTTGCCTGCTGATCTTCTTGGCATTCTGAGATGTGCCGGTTGGGGACCGGGTAGGAATGTGGATATTGGCGATTTGGTTGAGCTATTGCGTTCGTGTGGGTTTGTTATGTCGGCACCGGCCTTAGACTTCTTGAGAGAGCTTGGGTTTCCAGTAGGGCAGCCGTACTTCGTGACCTGACCGGTGCGGTGGGGTATGGACGGACAGGATGTGCGGCGACGGAGACGGCCACCGCATGATCGTCCGGTGTTGTGTGGACAACGAAGGATCACGAGGTGGCCGCAGCGGCCATGGTAGAGGCCGGTCGGGTCGAGGAGAACCTCGCCACGCTGATGGGAGACCTCGGCGCGTGTTTCGCCCGGGTCGAACCACTACGGCAGGCCGGCAAGTACGTCCGTGGCCTGATCGCCGACCTGCCACGCAAGAACTGCTGGACCCTGGCCGAACACGCCGGGGACACCACCCCCGACCGGATGCAACGACTCCTCGAACGCGCGGTCTGGGACACCGACAAGGCGATGGGCGTGGTCCGTGACTTCGCCGTGGCACGCCTGGCCGACCCGGACGGCGACAACACGCTGATCTTCGACGAGAGCGGCGTGGAGAAGACCGGCACCGGCACGTGCGGCGTGACCCGCCAGTACGTGGGCTGCGCGGGAAAGGTCACCAACGCCGTCAACCTGGTCAACGCCACCTACGCCACCCGCGCCGGCCACGCCCTGGTCGGCTCCCGCCTGTGGATCCCCGCCGCCCACCTCGACGACGACGCCCGCCGCGCCGCCACCGGCGTCCCCGCCGACACCGAGTTCGCGACCAAACCCCGACTCGCCGCCGACCTGCTCACCGAGACACTCGACGCCGGCGTACCCGTGCGGTGGTGCACCGCCGACGCCGTCTACGGCCGGGACCGGCGACTACGCGACACCTGCGAGACCCGGGGTATCGGCTACAGCCTCGGCGTGCCGTGCTCGTTCCGGATCACCCTGCCCGGCTGGAAGACGAAGATCCGCGCCGACACCGCTGCCACCACCCTGACCACCGACACCGCCTGGCAGACCATGTCCTGCGGGGCGGGTTCCAAAGGCGACCGCTGGTACGCGTGGGCGTGGATCGCCACCGCCAGCCCCCGCCACTACCTGCTCGTGCGCCGGAGCCTGGCTGACCCCGACGACCTGGCCTACTTCTACTGCTGGATACCGGAGCGTCTTCCGGCGACCCTGACCGCGTTGGTGAGGGTGACCGGCCGGCGGTGGACGATCGAGGAGGACCACGGGTTCGACCAGTTCCAGAACCGGCTCCACACCCCGATCATGCGGCACATCGTGCTGGTCATGGCCGCGCTCGCCGTCTGCGCGGTCACCGCCGCCGACGCCGCGGCCGGGACCACGCCACCGCCCCGACCCACCCACCCCAGCGAACCACCACCGGCCGACCTCGGACTCATCCGGCTGACCGTTGTCGAGATCAAGAGGCTGTACAACCTCGCTACCAGAGCCTGGCACAGCCTCGAACACCATCTCCGCTGGTCCTGGTGGCGCCGCCGCCATCAAGCCCGCGCCCGCTGGTACCACTACCGATCCAGACTCACATGATCAAGTCACGAAGTACGGCTGCCCTACTAGGGTTGGAGCATGAGCCGAGTATCATCCTTCACGGCAAGAAGTCGTCGTGTTGGACCACTTTTGATCCGACTGTTGTTGCGACGCATCGCGATGCGCGCATCGCTGATAGATGCTCCTCTGTTGTTGGGAAAAGTCTGTGTCCGGTAGGTGTGGACGGATTTCATTTCACAATCTATATGACCAACGAGGGCTCCTTGCTTGCTGGTCGCGACGCGTCGGTATATCGCTATGCTGAATCGATTCAAGGATTGCTGAGGGCTATGTTTGATGGGTCTCGCCCCACGAAGATTGCCGATTGGGTGATTGACTAGAATCTGGTTGCGGCCGCTACGGGCTGGGGTCAGATCGACCGCTAATCGTCTTCTCGGGCCGCAATTCGCGCTGGATCTCGCTGGGCTCGGTCCCAATCGGTGACGCCAGCATCGCTGAGTAAGTAAGGACGGCAGATTGTTGCCAGCAGCGAAGGTGGAGACGCTGGCAGGTGCGAGCCAGCCGATGGCGTGGCTGTTCGCCGTACCTGGCGGAGGTGCCTGCGGGGTAGGCGGTCGCGGGTTGCGGTCAGAGCTGGCGGAACTCGCCCTTTTCCGCGCCGTCGAGGAAACAGTCCCACTCCTCGGGGGTGAAGATGAGGACAGGACCGTCGGGACTCTTGGAGTCGCGGAGCGCGTACGCCTGACCCAGGTTGGCGACCTCGACGCAGCCACCGTTCGCGGATGACTTCCTGCTCTTGCGTCAGACGGCAGTGCTGAGGTCGAGGTCGGGGGTCACGTGCTGCTCCTCGTCGGTCAACCCGTGGCGCAGGTCAGGGCGGTGATCAGCTTGGCGCTCTCGGGCGGGCTGAGCGCGGCGGCTGTGATGTGGTTGTACGCCAGGTTACACCGACGCAGGTCCGCGTCACGTTCGAGATAGAGGCCGCCGGCCTGGCCTTCCACGTAGACGACGGGGGAGTGGCTGTCCTCCTCGAAGTCGAAGATCGTGAACGCGCCGAGCTCACCCGGGGCACCCCCGTGAACGATCGAGGCTAGGAAGGCAGGGTTATCCGACTTCGGTTTTTAGTCGGCGGCCGGGTTCGTACGGTTGGGCGGGGCGTTGGAAGCAGGCTCCGCTGACGCGCGTGGCGATGGTGCGGATGTGTCGGAATCCTTGGTCGCGGTAGTAGGCGTGTAACCGTTGGTTTGTCGTCCATGCGTCGAGGCGTAGCCAGGTGAGGCCGGCATCGTAGGCTCTGCCGGCTGCCCAGTCGAGGAGCTCGGTGCCAATGCCGTCGCCGGAGCGAGCAAGCGGGAGCATCATTTTCGCGGCGTAGAGCGCGTCGGCCGGGTCATCTTCCGGGTACCAGAGAGCCTCGGGGTCGCGGTCCGGTTTCCAGAGCCCGTCGACGTCGACGTAGGCGGTGAGGGTGATGGTGGCGGCCGGGGTTTCACCGTCGAAGACCATCCAGGTCTGCCCGGCGGAGACGGTCGCGGCGACGGCAGACCGGGGTAGTGGGATCGACCACTGGTCTTCTCCCCGAGCTGCGAGCCATGCCTCTCGTTCGCGTCGCCAGCTCATGATGACGTCGACGTCGCTGAGCTGTGCGGGACGGATGATCATTGCGGGTCCTCGCTGGCACGGACTTTGGCGATGACGTCGGGGTCGCCGAGGGTGTACAGGAGCCGGTTGCGGTCGGCGGCGAAGGTGGAGACGCTGACGCGTACGGGCCGGTCCGGGGTGTAGCCGGTTCGGAGCCAGCGGAGGACGGGTGTGCCGGCGGCCAGGGCGAGAGTCGTCACCTCGTCGGGTGCTGGCATCGCTGCGATGATCTCGTCGTCGTAGGCGATCTGTGGGTGTCCGCGTTCGGCGAGGAGTCTGGTGGTGCCTTGCGGGATGTCACGTGGCGACAGCAGCTCGGGCACCTGGTCGCAGAGGTCCATCGGGTAGTAGGTGTCCTGGATCGAGGACGGCTGGCCGTTGACCGCGCGTACGCAGCGGCGGACGGCTGCTGGTGAGTCGGCGGGCACGCCGAGGCGTTCTGCCAGTCCGTCCGGCACTTCCGCGATGCGTAGCTCGAACGTCTGGGTAGGTTCGTGGCCTTGGTCGCGGACCTCGCTGAACCACGCGTCGGACTCGCTGACCGGTCCGGGCATCTCTGCGCGGCTGGCATGGAAGGCGAGCGTGACTCGGTCGCGGACGATGATGCCGCCGGTACGGCCGGGCACCGACTCGACCAGGCCTTCGTTGATGAGGACCGCGGTGGCGAGTCGCACGGTGTTGCGGGAGACCCGGTGCAGATCCTGCAGCTTGCTCTCGGTCGGCAGGTGGTCGCCTGGCTTGAGCACGCCGTTGATGATCTGTGCGCGTAGCTCGTCTGCGATCTTGCGGTACAGCGGTGGCACGGCCACGGTCTCCTCGATTGGTTCCAACGTTTCTCATTCGCAGTCTTGACTGTCGTTGGCTGCACTGCAAAGGTTGGTACCAATCCAACCTTACACAAGGTGCTCGCGTCATGATCAGGTGGTAGTGATGAGCCATGCCCGCGAAATGCTGAGGGAGATGGAGCGCGTACACCGTGCCCTTGCCCAGACCCGGCTCCACCTTGCCGGCCTCGACCAGGCCGACGGTGCACGCGACCTAGACGAGTAGTTCCGAAGTCAGGGGTCGATGTCCGGGCATGAGGAGAGGGCATCCAAGATCATGTTGTGACGCAAGACCTGGACACCC
>NZ_JBSWXD010000159.1:0-15121 GCF_056160425.1 Micromonospora sp. ABR4_055 | reverse complement strand
ACCCCCACCGACTATCCCAACCGCTCCGTGTACCTGTCCAACCTCGGCATCGCCCTGCGTTCCCTCTTCGGTCGTGCCTGATCGGGTGCCCACCTGTACGATGCGATCCTTGTCGTTCGTTCTCCCCCCCCCCCCCCCCCCCCCCCCCACCGTCAGTCGATCTGGACCGCTCAGCCTTCGCTGGTCGCCTCGTGCAGGTCCTTGACCACGTTCGGGTCCACCGGTACGCCCGGCCCCATGGTGGTGGTCAGCACGACCTTCCTGAGGTACTTGCCCTTGGCCGCGGACGGCTTGGCCCGCAGCACCTCGTCGAGTACGGCCGCGTAGTTGTCGATCAGCTGGGCCTCGCCGAACGAGGCCTTCCCGATGATCAGGTGCAGGTTGGAGTGCTTGTCCACCCGGAAGGCGATCTTGCCGCCCTTGATGTCCGAGACGGCCTTGGTCACGTCCATGGTGACCGTACCGGTCTTCGGGTTCGGCATCAGGCCGCGCGGGCCCAGGATCCGCGCGATCCGGCCGATCTTCGCCATCTGGTCCGGGGTGGCGATCGCCGCGTCGAAGTCCAGCCAGCCGCCCTGAATCCGGGCAACCAGCTCATCGGTGCCGACCTCGTCCGCGCCGGCGGAGACGGCCTCCTCCGCCTTCGCCCCAGCGGCGAAGACGATCACTCGGGCCGTCTTGCCCGTACCGTGCGGCAGGTTGACCGTGCCGCGGACCATCTGGTCCGCCTTGCGCGGGTCGATGCCGAGGCGCATCGCGACCTCGACCGTGGCGTCGAACTTCGACGAGCTCGTCTCCTTGGCCAACTTCACCGCCTCGGCCGGGGCGTACAGCTTCGTCCGGTCGATCTGCTCGGTGGCCTTGCGGTAGTTCTTGCTGCGCTGCATTGTCTCTGGCTCCTGTGGTCACTGGCGGGCGACGCCGTGCGCGCGCCCTCCCACGTCGGTCGGCTCCGACCCGCAGTCGCGGGTCGGGACGGTCACTCCTTGACGGTGATGCCCATCGACCGGGCGGTCCCGGTGATGATCTTCTCCGCCTGCTCGATGCTGTTCGCGTTGAGGTCGGCCATCTTCTTCTCGGCGATCTCCCGCAGCTGGGCGGTGGTCACCTGGCCGACCTTGGTGGTGTGCGGCACACCCGAGCCCTTCTGGATCCCGGCGGCCTTGAGCAGCAGCCGGGCAGCGGGCGGGGTCTTCAGCACGAAGGTGAAGGACCGGTCCTCGTACACGCTGATCTCAGCGGGCACGATGTCGCCCCGCTGGGATTCGGTCTGCGCGTTGTACGTCTTGCAGAACTCCATGATGTTCACGCCGTGCTGACCCAGCGCCGGACCGACCGGCGGTGCCGGGGTGGCCTGACCCGCCGGCAACTGCAGCGTGAACGTCTTGACGAGCTTCTTCTTCGGAGGCATGTCACTTCCTGGGGCTTGATCTGGTGTTCCGCACCGGATCTGCGGGACGTCACCGGCGACTGGCCGTCGTCCGGCACGGGCTGGCGAGCCCTCGACACGCGCGCACGGTCAGGCGCGGCCCAGGGCCGACGTTCTAGGTTAGCGCAGCTGACGGCGGCAGCCCAGCTGGGGTTGCCGCCGTCGGTGTGCCGCAGGGGTTACGCAGGCGCGGAGAACCGCAGGCCCGGCTGTGCCGGAGTCAGATCCTGGCGACCTGGTTGAAGTTCAGCTCCACCGGGGTCTCCCGGCCGAAGATCGACACCAGCACCTTCAGCTTCTGCTGGTCGGCGTTGATCTCGCTGATCGTGGCCGGCAACGAGGCGAACGCGCCGTCGGTAACGGTGACCGAGTCGCCGACCTCGAAGTCCAGCACCTTGACCTCGGGCTTGGCCTTCTTGGGCTCGGCCGTCACCGCCGGGACGAGCCACTTGAGCACCTCGTTGAGCGACAACGGCGCCGGCCGGTCGGCCCGGTCGGTCGCCCCGACGAAGCCGGTGACGCCCGGGGTGTTACGCACGCAGGAGTACGACTCCGGGGTGAGGTCCATCCGGACCAGGATGTAGCCGGGGAAGACCTTGTTCTGCACCTGGAGCCGCTTGCCGTTCTTGACCTCGACCTCCTCCCGGGTCGGCACCTCGACCTGGAAGATGTACTCCTCCATGTCGAGGCTGGTGATCCGGGTCTCGAGGTTGGTCTTGACCTTGTTCTCGTAGCCGGCGTACGAGTGCACCACGTACCAGTCACCTGGCGCGTAGCGCAGCTTCTGCCGCAGCTCGGCGACCGGGTCGAACTCCTCGTCGTCGGCCACGGCGACGGGTTCGGCGACGTCGGCCGCAGAACTGTCCGGACTGTCCGGACTGTCTGGCCCGACGGCGGAGCCGTTGGCGTCGGCCGGGGGCTCGTCCGCCCCGGCAGCGGGGACCGGTGGTGCGCTGGCGGCCTCAACCGACTCATCAGCCGCCGCCGTGGCCACCGTCGACTGGTCGTCGGTGACGCTGGCGGTCTCGTCGTACTCAGGCACGCTTGCTCACTTCCGTCACAAAATCAGCTGGGGTTGCCGAATACCCACAGCACACCTTTGGCGAACACGAAGTCCAGCCCGGCCACGATGGTCAGCATGACCGCGATGAACACGACCACCACGGCGGTGTAGGTCAGCAACTCCTTACGAGTCGGCCAGATGACCTTACGCAGCTCGGCGACCACTTCGCGGACGAACCGGATGATCCGCCCGAAAAACCCCACCCCGGCCTCGGCCTTCGCCTTAGGTCGTCCCTCGGACGACTCCGCCTTGGCCCTGCTCCGGGTGGCCGTGCCACCCCGTGCCGCCGGCTCGTCGTCGTCGACCTCGTCCTCGACCGACGTCTCGTCGATCGACTCGTCCTCGGGGCGGTCGTCCGCGGCGTCATCGCCACGCCGGTTCCTCTCGGCCATCTCGCCCTCCGTCGCGGTGGTCGGGTCGCGCGCCAGGTCAGACGCGCTGCGTCGTGCACGTCGGCCATTCCCCTTGCGGGACGGCCGCCAACGGGGACGGCAGCCGACCCACCGGGTCGGTCAGGCCTTGGGCGCAGGGGTGACAGGACTTGAACCTGCAGCCTGCGGTTTTGGAGACCGCTGCTCTGCCAATTGAGCTACACCCCTGTGCGGGTCGGCAACCCCACCCAACCCCGCGGGGCGCACGGCCACGCAGGACTGAACAGGGGTCACAGGCCCCACGGCGGACCAGTGTACGGGTAGAGCCACCACTTTCCCAACCGGTACCGGCACCGCGCGTACCCGGGCCGGTACCACCGGCCGTCAGCGCGGGGTACGGACCAGTGCCCGGGCCTGGCTGAGCACCTTTTCGCCGGCGCAGACGGCCGTCACGTCGATGCGGGTCAACCCGTCCTCGGTGGTGCCCTTGACCACGCCGGTCACCTCGACCTCGGTGCCCTCGTCGTCGTCCGGCACCACCACCGGGCGGGTGAACCGGACCGAGTACTCGACCACCGCGTCCGCCGATCCGGCCCACTGCGTCACCGCGCGCCCGGCCAACGCCATGGTGAGCATGCCGTGGGCGATGACACCTGGCAGGCCGACCCCGGTGGCGAACCGGTCGCTCCAGTGGATGGGGTTGAAGTCGCCGGAGGCCCCGGCGTAGCGGACGAGGTCGGACCGGGTGACCCGGAACCGTTGCGGAGTCAGCTCCATCTCAGTCCTCCCCCCGGACGACCAGCTTCATCCAGACGGTGACCACCGGCTCACCGGTGGCCGCAGTGGCGATCTCGGTACGGACGGTCAGGAAGTCGTGTCCGCCACGGGACATGATCTCCTCGATGGTGTCGGTGCACACCAGTTCGTCGCCGGCGACCACTGGGCGGACGTACCGGAACCGCTGGTCGCCGTGCACCACCCGGCTGTAGTCGATCGCGAGATCGGGATCGGAGATCACCCGCTCGGACGAGGACATGGTGACCGCTACCGGGAAGGTCGGTGGCGCGACCACGTCCGGATAGCCCGCTTTGCGGGCGACGTCCGGATCGTGGTGAACGGCATCGCTGGCCCCGATGGCGACGGCGAACTCGCGGATCTTCTCCCGCCCCACCAGGTACGTACCGCCGGGCGGGTAACTGCGACCGACTAAGGACGGATCCATGGGCATGCGCAGCAACCTACCCGCTGGCCGGCACCCGGACGACGTGCGGGCCGCCCGGAACGGCGATGGTCAGCGGGTCTCGCGGTGCAGCGTGTGCTTGCCGTCCCGGGGGCAGAACTTCTTCAGCTCGATGCGGTCCGGGTCGTTACGGCGGTTCTTCCGCGTGATGTAGTTGCGCTCCTTGCACTCCACACACGCCAAAGTGATCTTTGGACGGACGTCGGTCGCCTTGGCCACGGCGGGGTGCCTTCCTCGCTATCGGAACAACTACAGCGTGCCAGCGTAGCCTGCGGCAGCGCGGACATGCAAAGCGGGCGCCTGCGGCGCCCACCCGTACTTCGTACCACCGGCCTCACCCGCGAAGCCGACCGTAGCGGTGGCCGGACTTGAACCGGCGACACAACGATTATGAGCCGTTTGCTCTACCACCTGAGCTACACCGCCGTGACGGGTCCAGTGGAACCCACTGAGCCCCCTTACGGAATCGAACCGTAGACCTTCTCCTTACCATGGAGACGCTCTGCCGACTGAGCTAAGGGGGCCGAACACCCACCCGCCTGGGCGGATGCGCACGGGTAAGAGTACACGGCCCCGCCCGCGAGGTGAAATCAGCTTGGCCCGTCTGCGCCGCCGCAGGTCAGGGCCCTTCCGGTCGGGGATCAGGGCACTGCCCGCAGCCGACGAACCTCGCTGGACTGCAGGCTCTCCGGGTCGGTTTGCGCCTCGTACCAGGCGGCCAGCCGCTCGTACGGCAACGGACGGCTGAACAGGAAGCCCTGCCCGACCTGGCAGCCGATGTCCTGCAGCAGTTCCAGGGTCAGTTCGCTCTCCACCCCTTCGGCCACCACGGTCAGGCCGAACTGCTGGGACAGCGTCACGACGGCGTTGACGATCGCCAGGTCCCCCGGATCGGTCGCCATCCCCTGCACGAACGACCGGTCGACCTTCACCTCGTGCACCGGCAGCCGGCGCAGGTGCGCCAGCGAGGTGTAGCCGGTGCCGAAGTCGTCGACGGACAGCCGTACCCCGAGGTCACGCAGCCGCCGTAGGGTCGGCATCGGCCGGTCCGTGCCGTCCAGCACACCGGCCTCGGCGATCTCCAGGGTGAGCAGCTCCGGAGCGACCTGCGCGTCATCCAGCAGGGTCCGGACCAGCTCGGGAAACTCCGGATCGGTCAGGGTACGGGCGGACAGGTTGACGGCCACCGGCAACGGCTGCTGACCGACGCTCCACTCCCGGCTGCGGCGCAGCCCTTCGCGCAGCACGAACTCGGTCAGCCGACCGAGCTGGCCGGTGTGTTCGGCGACCGCGACGAAGTCCTCCGGCGAGACCGAACCGTGCGTCGGATGCTCCCACCGGGTCAGGCACTCGACCCCGACCAGCCGGCGGCCGTGCAGCGTCACCTTCGGCTGGTAGTAGACCTCCAGCTGCATCTCATCGAGCGCGACCCGCAGGTCACCGGCGAGACCGAGCCGGCGTACCGAGCGGGACTCCAACGCCGGATTGAACAGCTGGACGCCGCCGGGCACCGACTTCGCCGCCGTCGCGGCCAGGTCCGCCCGCTGCAGCAGTGTCGCGGCGTCGCTGCCGTGGTCGGGGTGTACCGCGACACCGGCCACGGTGTCGACGTCCAGGGTCAACGCGCCGAAGACCATCTGGTCGCGAATCTGGTCACGGAGCTCGACCGCGAGCTGTACGGCGTACTCCGCAGCCTCCATCCGCAGGGTGACCACGAACTCGTCTCCGCCGCTGCGGCCGACCAGCGCGGCCGACGGGGCGCGGTCCCGCAGCCGCCGGGCGACCTCGGCCAGGACCTTGTCCCCGGCCGCGTGGCCGAGGGACTCGTTGACCTGTCGCAGCCCGGCGACGTCGAAGAGCAGAACCGCGACCACCTCACCCGGGGTCCGGATGGCCACCGACTCGTCGAGCGCTGCGGTCAGCCGGCGGCGGTTGGCCAGCCGGGTCAGGCCGTCGTGGGCCGCGTCGTAGCGCAGCCGGTCGACCAGGCGCGAGTTCTCCACGGCGACCGCGGCGTGCACGGCGATCGCCTCCAGCAGCCGTAGGTCACCCGGCCCGAAGTGGGAGATGTCCCCGAGCCGGCCGGACACCTCCAGGCAGCCGATCACCAGGGAACCGGCTCGTAGCGGCACTACGACGGCGTCCTTGGCACCCCACTTCCGAAGTGCGGTGTCGAACGGGCCGTCGCCGAACTTCGCGCCGACGGCCAGGGAACTTCCGGTCTCGAAGACGTGTTCACGGATCGATTCCGGGGCGCCGACCGTGTCTACCAGCCCCTGCCCGTCGGCGGTCGCGGACAGCAGCACCTCGGGATACCGCCCCTGTTTCGGCAGCCAGAGTGTCGCGTACTCGGACTGCAGCACCTCGCGGACCCGCTTGAGCAGTACGTCGACGATCGTCCCGTCGTGCGGCGTGTCGGCGATCGCCCGGGTCAACGCGTAGATCTCGGAGAGCGTGCGGTTCTGCCGCAGTGATTTCGCGTACGACCGGTAGGCCAGCACGAAGAAGGTGATCAGCGCGACCAACAGGATCAGCGCCCAGTCGCTCTGCGCCAGCAGGATCAGCACCACCAAACCGAAGGTGATGTTGATGGAGGCGACGACCAGGGCAGGGACCGTCGTGGTGGTGAGTTCCTTGGTGGACAACCGGCCCTGGGCAAGGGTGATCACCACGAGCACGGCGACCAGCGTGATGATCTGGCAGGCGATCATCGCCCCGACCAGCGTCAACCAGGTACGCGGCTCGGCGGCGTCGAGCACGTCGGCGTTGACGACGATCGCGGTGGCGATGGACGTGCTGGCGGCCACGTTCGCCACGTTGAACCACAACTTGACGGGCGGCTGCCGCCGGCTCAGATGACCGACCACGGCCGCCAGCACCCGACCGATGATCAGAGTAAGTGGCGGCAGGAAGAACAGACCGAGCAAAAACGGGATCTCGCCGATGTTCAGGGTAAACGACTGCCGGCGCACCTCGAACAGCAAGATTGCCGCGTGCGCGGCGAGGAACAGCCCGAAGAACAGCAGGCCCAGCGGCCAATCTCCGGTCGGATTGGGGTGGCTGATGGCCAAGGCCACAGAGATGAGTACGGCTATCAGAGCGAGTGGCCCGGTTACGAACCAGGCCCGCCTGGAAGAATGCCGTGAGATCGCCTGTGGCCTTGGCACTCGATCCCCTTGGTGTCGGCTGCGGCGATCAGGTCCAGCTGAAGTCGTAGAGCGAGACCTGCGAATCCACCATGGCGTCGAAGCCGTACTTGTCCACCGGGGAAACCACAGGCACCTCGTCACCGACCGTAACCCAGGCTTGGGCAGCCTGGGCGGCGGTCCCAGCGGTGAACGAGACAGCAATCCCGAGTGCGGCGACCGCGACGACCCTGCCGAGCCGGCGGCCCATCGTGTGTCCACGCATGTTACAGACTCCCGTCCAAGGAGGCGAATGAGTTACGCGAATGAGGGGCAGAGTCCTGATGGTGCCACACCGGACCGCACCAACGGTAGGTTGACGCGGCCGGCCTGCACCTTCGGCACCGCCCATCCTAGCCAATCGGACGAGGAGAACCTTAGCGGCGGCTTTGCCCTGCGGCTTTCGTCCCGCTGCTGCTCCGGCTGGTGATCCGGCTCGACGACAGCCGGTGGCGCCGCGAAGAGGATTGGCAGGCACGAACACTAGGCAAACCCCGCACTGAGCGAAGCTACTGGGCTAATATCATGACCGACATGCCGGATTTATTACGAATCAACGAAGGAAGTGATTTGTTGCTCTTTTATGCAACTAAAATTCGGGATAAGGGTCAACTAACCGAGTCATCAGCCGGCGACGGCCGTCGCCGGGTCTCGACGCTAAGCCCTGCCGACCACTCGATGGCACCCTTTTCGGTCACGGCTCGGTGTCGGCGGCTACTCGCCAGTTCGGAAAACGCAGCCCAAACGGTGTACTGCCACCGAGAACGCTACCCGGGGTGCGGGTCGACGACTCGCCGAACGCTCAATGGCCCGTTCACACACCGCGTGCCCACCAGCCGGCGGGCACGCGGGCCTGTCGTGCCCCCAGACCCGCTGGCAACGATGAGCGCCGACTAGTTGACGCAGCGTCACAGTCCCAGGGTCGGCTGCACCAGTCGAGCCTGATGCCACAGGTGCATCAGGATGCACCTGTGGCATCAGGTCCGCAGAAGCACCTTGGGTCCGCAGAGCACCTTGGGTCCGGAGCCTTGGTCCCGGAAACCGGGGACGGCTGGACCTGGCCGGACCGGGCGGGACGGCACGCCGGCCCGTACGACAACAGCCCTTGACCTGTTGGTGCAGGTCAAGGGCTGTTGGTGCGCCTGGTGGCGGGTAGAGGATTCGAACCTCTGTAGCTTTCGCGACGGATTTACAGTCCGCTCCCATTGGCCGCTCGGGCAACCCGCCAGGGCGTGCCACCTCGTCACGCGAGGCGACGCAGGAAAGGATAGCGGCATGACGGGGCTCTCCCGCAACCGGGTACCGTCAGCGGGAGTCAACTGTCCGGCAACGTCCGATACACCGTCCGAGACCCGCGCACCGTCCGAGACCCGCACTGGCAGGGAGCAGACCATGGCAGCCAACCCGTCGTTCGACATCGTGAGCAAGGTCGACCGGCAGGAGATCGACAACGCCCTCCGGCAGACCGAGAAGGAGCTGTCCACCCGCTTCGACTTCCGCGGCACCGGCGCCGAGATCGCCTGGTCCGGCGAGGAGGCCGTGACGTTGCAGGCGGAGACCGAGGAGCGGGTCAAGGCCAGCCTGGACGTGTTCAAGGAGAAGCTGGTCAAGCGGAACATCTCGCTCAAGTCGCTTGACGCCGGTGACCCACGCTCGTCGGGCAAGACCTACAAGATCGACTGCAAGGTCATCCAGGGCATCGAGTCGGACAAGGCGAAGGCGATCAGCAAGAAGATCCGCGACGACGGCCCCAAGGGTGTCCAGGCGCAGATCCAGGGCGACCAGCTGCGCGTCACCGCCAAGAAGAAGGACGACCTGCAGGCGGTCATCGCGCTGCTCAAGCAGGAGGACTTCGGCATCGCCCTGCAGTTCACCAACTACCGCTGACTCAGCTCAGGCCGGACCGCCGAGCAGGGCCCGGTCCAGGTCGACCGCCGCGCGGGCTTCGGCGCGGCTGATCGGACCGGCCGGCCAGCCGGCCAGCAGCGCAGCCAGGGCGAGCGCGGCGGCGGCGAACAGGAAGGCCGCCGCCGGGCCACCGGCGCGGTCCACGAGCACGCCGGCGACCGCGCCGCCGGCCGCGCTGGCACCGACCGCCATGGTGGTAACCCAGGTGTACGCCTCGTTCAGCATGCTGACCGGGGCGATCCGGCCGACCATGGTGTTCTCGACGGTCAGCGCCGGGGCGATCACGGCACCGCCGAGCGTCAGTGCCACGCCCAGGGCCAGCGGGTGCGGCATCACCGCGTACACGACGAAGCTGGCGGCGACCCCGGCGAGCAGCCAGGCGAACTGACGGGAGGCGTCCACCGCCGGTCGGCGGATACCGAAGTAGATCCCGCCGGTGGCGCTACCGACGGCCCAGACGGCCAGCAGTACGCCGGCGAGGCTGCCGCCGTCGTCGTTGGTGCCCAGGTAGTTGGAGGCGTACGCGGGCACCGCCACGCCGGCCGTACCGAAGCCGATGCCCAGACCGCCGACACAGGCCAGCAACGCCGGGAAGCCGGGCACCCGCAGCGGGCCGAGGCCCCGGGCGTGGCCTTCCCGTGAGTGGGGTCGCCAGCCACGCATCGCCCGGCCGAGCGCCACCATGGTGGTGCCAGCCAGGGTGAGTACGGCTGCGGCGACCAGTGCGGCTGCGGCGTCGGCGAGCACGATGAGCCCGGCGACGAGCAGCGGGCCGATTACGAACACCACCTCGAAGATGGTGGTCTCGGCGGCGAGCGCGGTGTTGCGCAGCGGGTAGCGGCCACTGGCCGGGCTGGTCAGGTTGTTCCAGGCGCCCCGGATCGCGGCGCTGAGCGGCGGATAGCTGGCACCGGCGAGGCCGGACACCAGGAACACGGCCAGGATCGAGCCGCCGCTGCGGGTCGCGAACAGCAGGGCGATCAGGGCGACCGGGTGGGCGACCCCGGTGACCAGCAGCACCGGGCTCGGGCCGAGCCGGTCGGCGATCCGCCCGGCGACCGGGCTGAGGGCCGCACCGGCGAGGGCGTAGACGCCGCCGGCGATCGCGGCGAGTGAGTACCGGCCGGTGGAGTCGCTGATCACCAGCAGCAGGGCGAGCGGGGTCATGCCGATGCTGAGCCGGCCGATGACGCCCGGGATCAGCAGGGTGGGTCCGCCGGGGATGCGCCAGACGGCGACGTATTTCCGCAATCCGGACACTGTTCCGTTCCCTTCACCGGCTGGTGGCACCGGCGGCCGACGTGCTGCGGACCGGCCGATGGGCCGGCGGCGGTAACGACCACTCGGCCTGCCGACCCTAACCCGCTGACGGCCCCGCACCCCACCGGATTCGGTCCGGTACGGGGTGCGAGGCCGCTCACACAGGCGGATTCACAACCGGCGCTGCACCGGGCCGCCGGCACCGGCGTACGCCAACTGCTCCAGCCGGGCCACCCGCTGCTCCATCGGCGGGTGGGTGGAGAACAGCGCGGCGAACCCGCCCTTGCGCAGCGGGTTGTCGATCATCAGGTGGGCCGAGCTGGCCAGCTGACCCTCGGCCGGCAGCGGCATGCGCTGCGTACCCATGTGGATCTTGCGGAGCGCGCTGGCCAGCGCGAGCGGGTCGCGGGTCAGTGCGGCGCCGGACGCGTCCGCCTGGTACTCGCGGTTACGGCTGATCGCCAGCTGGATGATCGACGCGGCCAGCGGCCCGAGGATCAGCATGGCGAGCAGCGCGGCCGGGTTGGCGCCCTCGTCGTCGTCCCCGCCGCCGAACGGCAGGAACCAGGCGAGGTGGGCCAGCATGGTGACGATGCCGGCGAGCGACGCCGCGACGCTGGAGATCAGGATGTCCCGGTTGTAGACGTGGGACAGTTCGTGCCCGATCACCCCGCGCAGCTCGCGGTAGTCGAGGATCTGCACGATCCCCTGGGTGACGCAGACCGCCGCGTTGGCCGGGTTACGCCCGGTCGCGAACGCGTTGGGCTGCATGGTCGGGCTGACGTAGAGCCGGGGCATCGGCTGCCCGGCCTCGGCGGCCAACTCCCGGACCATCTGATGCAGCGCCGGGAACTGCGCGTCGCTGACCGGCTGGGCCCGCATCGAGCGCAGCGCGATCTTGTCGGACCAGAAGTAGGTGCCGGCGTTCATCGCCAGCGAGACTCCTACGGCGATCATCAAGCCGCCGCTGCCGCCGAACCAGTAGCCAACGCCGAGGATCATGGCGGTGAGCAGGCCGAGCAGGGCTGCCGTCTTGAGACCGTTGTGGTGGCTGTGCACGTTCACTCCCTCTCCACCGGGTCATCTGGAGGACCCCACGGCAGGTGCAACGCCCACGTACCCACTGCGCATCCCGCAATAGCTGAGAGTTGGCTGTCAATCAAGACCTGGCGGGCATGTTTCACTCAGGCAGGAACTCGCACTCAGCCCGCAACGACGTCAAAGACCACCTGTGGTGCAAACCCGAGCAAAACCGCCAGAACGGTCGCGACGGCGAGCGTCGCCACCACTGGCCACGCCACCGCGCCACCAGGTGCCGGCACGCCACGACCCGAGGGCGGCGTCGGCTCCGGCACCCGGGCGTACAGCGTGGCACTGACCCGCAGGTAGTAGACCAGGCCGAGGACCGCGTTGGCCGCAACCACCAACGCCAGCCAGCCGGCCCCGCCGACCAGCAGCGACCGGACCACCGCCACCTTGGCGAACAACCCGGCCAGGCCCGGTGGCAGACCGGCCAGCCCGATCAACGCCAGCGTCAGCGCGGCACCGACCCACGGGCGGCGGCGGGCCGCGCCCGCATACGCGGCGATCCGACCGCCGTCGCCGGCCGCCGGTCGCAACGCCACCACCGCAGCGAAGGCGGCAAGCTCCAACAACACAAAGAAGACGGTGTACGCGAAGACCGCCGCGACGGCCACCGCCTGCTCCTCGGCGCCCCGCCCGGCCACCCCGGCGGCCGCCGCCAGCGGCACCAGGATGTAGCCGGCCTGCGCGATCGACGACCAGGCCAACAGCCGCACCATCCGCCGCTGCCGCAACGCGACCAGGTTGCCGACCGTCATGGTCGCCACCGCCAGCACCGCCAGCACCGGCCCGGACGCGGCCAACTGCGGGGTGAGCCCTTCGGTCACCACCGCGACGATCGCCACCACGCCGCCGAGCTTCGACGCGGTCGACAGGTACGCGGCGACCGGCAGCGGCGCACCGTCGTAGGTCTTCGGCGCCCAGGCGTGCAGCGGCACCGCCGCCACCTTGAACGCCAGGCCGGTCAGCAGCAGCACCACGCCGACCCGGGCCAGCCGGGCCTGCCCGTCGGCCGAGCCGCCGACGACCGTACCGGCCGGCTCGGCCAGGCCGCTGGCTCCGGCGAGCAGGTCGAGGTGCACCGCGCCGTACGCGGCGTACAGCAGCGCCACGCCGAGCAGCGCCACCGCCGTGGACACCACGCTGACCACGAAGAAGCTCACTGCCGACTCGGCTGAGGCGGCCCGCTGCCGGCGCAGCCCGACCAGGATGTACAGCGGTAGGGTGAGCGTCTCCACCGCCACGACCAGGGTGATCAGGTCCCCGGCGGCGCCGAGCACCACCCCGCCGGTCATCGAGCAGGCCAGCAGGAAGCAGTACTCGCCGGCCGGCACCGCACCGGAGTTCAGCAGCGGCGCGGACAGCGCGAGCACGCCGGCGGTGAGCGCCGCGAACAGCAGCGCGACCAGGGCGGCCCGGCTGTCGGCGACGTACGAGCAGGCCAGCCCACCGACGGCCAGTCCGCCGTCGGGCAGTCCGCCGTCGGGCAGCCCGCCCCCGGCGGGTACGCCGGACGGCGTACCGCAGAACGTGGCCCGCGCCGGATGCGCCAGCGCCACCAGCGCGGCGAGGCCGACCCCGGCGGCGCCGGCGACAGCGGCCGCCCCGGTGACCGCCCGCCGGCCGATGAACAGGTCGGCCAGCAGCACCGCGACCGCCGTCGCCGCCGCCAGGTACGCCGGCAGCAGCGCCAGGTGGTCGATCGTCTGTGCGGCGGTCCCGTCGGTCACCGGATCACCTCCAGCAGGATCGTGACCGGCGACTCGGCGACGCCGAGCACCAGCGCCGGCACCAGCCCGATGGCCAACGCCAGCAGCACCAGCGGCGCCCAGGCCAGCGCCTCGGGGCGGCTGATCGCGAAGACGGGTGTGTCCCGGACCGCCGGCCCGGCCGGGCCGTGGGTGACCCGGCGCAGCATCCGCAGCAGGTACGCGGCGGTCAGTGCCGCGCCGACCGCCGCCGCCACGGCCAGCGTCGTCCACAGCGGCCCGCCGCGCTGCCAGGCGGCGACGACGGCGAACGCCTCACCCCAGAAGCCGGCCAGGCCGGGCAGGCCGAGGGAGGCGATCGCCGCGTAGCCGAGCAGCCCGGACAGCGCCGGGGAGCGTTCCCGCAGCCCGCCGAGATCCGCCAGCTCGCCGGTGTGGTAGCGGTCCTTGACCGCGCCGGCGAGGAAGAACAGCAGGCCGGTGATGACGCCGTGGGCGACGTTGCCGATCAGCGCGGCCTGGATGCCGGTGGCGCTCAGCGTGGCGATGCCCAGCAGCACGAACCCCATGTGTCCGACACTGGAGTAGGCGATCAGCCGTTTCAGTTCGGTCTGCGCCAGGCACACCAGGGAGCCGACGATGATCGCGGCGACGGCGAGGGCGCCGAGCACCGGGGCGGCCCAGCGGGCTCCTTCGGGGGCGACGCCGACGGCGACCCGGATCAGCCCGTACGTGCCCATTTTGAGCAGCACCCCGGCGAGGATCACGCTGCCGACGGTGGGTGCCTGGCTGTGCGCGTCGGGCAGCCAGCTGTGCAGCGGCCACAGCGGTGCCTTGACCGCGAAGGCCAGCGCCAGCAGCGTGAACGCGCGTAGCTGGGTGCCCCGGCCGAGTCCGTCGCCGCCGGTGAGCACGGTCAGGTCGGCGGTGCCGGCGGCGGTCGTCACGGTCACCACGCCGACCAGCAGCAGCACCGACCCGGCCAGGGTGTAGACGGCGAACCTGGTCGCCGCCCGCCGGTGCGCGCCATCGGCCCGGTCGCCGCCACCGGCGGTACGGTCGCTGCCGCCCCAGCCGGCGATGATCGCGTACATCGGCAGCAGCACGACCTCGAAGAAGACGAAGAACAGCACCAGGTCGAGAGCGAGGAAGGTGCCGACGATGCCGACCTCGACGACCAGCAGCAACGCGACCAACGCCCGCCCGTTGCGGCCGTGTGGGGCGCGCCAGACGGTGTACGCGCAGCACAGCAGGGTCAGTCCGGTGGTGAGCAGCACCAGCGGGTACGAGATGCCGTCGACACCGAGGTGCAACCGCAGGTCCAGGGCGGGCACCCAGGGCAGGTCGAGCTGATGCCAGGGCAGCACCCCGGGTGGGCCGTCCAGCGGTGGACCGTAGGCGAACCAGCCGGCCCCGGTCGGGTCGCGCAGCAACGGCAGGCTGACCAGGAAGGTCACCGCCGCGAAGACGGTGCCGGTGATCCGGCCGGCCCGGTCCCCGCCGACCGGCAGGGCGAGCAGCAGCGCGCCGAGCGCCGGCACGACCAGCACGGCCAGCAGGGCGAGCTGCCCGACGGTCCAGCCGTCGTCGGCGTACGTCATCATCGGCGGCCCTCGCTCATCCCGCGCTCCCCAGTGCGGCGGCGGCCGCGGTCGCCAACCCGATCAGCAGTACGCCGGCGAGGACCATGGTGACCGCCCGGGGCAGCGGGGCGGTGTGCCGGCGGCGCAACCAGTCGCCCAGCCCGGTCACGGTACGCCCGGTGCCTGTGACCGCGCTGTTGACGCCGGATTCGTCGCCGACCCGGGCCGTGGCGGCGAGCGCTGTCACCGGGCGTACCACGACGGCCCGCTGCACCGCGTCGAGCCAGAAC